>JARYMO010000054.1 GCA_029907055.1 Syntrophomonadaceae bacterium
GACCCGGGTGGTCTCCATCGATGCCGGCGGGGTGACTGTGGAGGGGCCGGACGGCAGCCGGCGACACCTGGAGGCTGACACGGTGGTGATGGCAACGGGCGCGGTGGCAGAGAACCGCCTCTACCACGAGTTAGAGGCTGCCGCGGTCTGCGACGAGCTCTTCCTGGTGGGGGACGCGCGCGCACCGCGCACCGTACTGGACGCGGTGCGCGAGGCCTTCGACATCGGGCTCCGCCTGTAAGCACGGGCGAGGGCAGGGCTCCCCGTCCAGCAGCCAGGCGCGGGCGATTTCTGCAGAACAATCTGGTATAATGACTACAAATGCGTGATTTCCCTCGGTTTGAGCGTGGTTTCGGGTATGGTCAGGGCGTAGTCGATGGCCTGCAGCATGGCCTGGCGGTCGCGGGGCAGGACCCCGTGCACATTCCAGTAGTTCGAAACGTGGTCGCTGGTAATGGTGGTGCCGGGGCATTCCAGGTTCTCCACCAGCAGCCGCACCTCCGCCAGGGCCTGGTGGGGAGTGAGCAGGCGAAAGTCGCCGCGGCGGTACTCCTCGTACAGCGGTGAGCCCGGCACGGGCTGGAAAGTCCGCAGGCGGATGAAGTCGGGGACAATCTGGTTCAGCACGCGCGCGCTGTTCAGGGCGTGCTGGCGGCTGAGCTCCGGGCCCCCGATGCCCACCAGGTAGTACTCGCTCAGCTCGATGCCCGCCTGCTTGAGCTTGCGGCCCGCTTCCACGATCTCGGCGGCGGTAGTGCCCTTGCAGATGCGGGCCAGGACCTCGTCGTCGCCGCTCTCCATGCCCATGTGGACGCGGCTCAGGCCCGCCTCGCGCAGGGCCGCCAGCTCCTCGGCGCTCTTCTTGTTCACGTAACGCGCCGAGCCGTACACCGTGATGCGCTCCAGGCGGGGGAAGAGTTCGCGGGCGCAGGTGAGGATGCGCACCAGGTCAGCCGTCTTGAGGATGATGGTGTTGCCGTCGGGGAGGAACAGCGAGCGCACCCAGTCGCCGTAGTGGCGGCGGGCTTCGCGCAGGTCCTCCAGCACCTCTTCCACGGGGCGGACCCGGAAGCGGGTGCCCTTGTACATGGAGCAGAAGGTGCACTTGTTGTGGGGGCAGCCGATGGTGGCCTGGATGAGCAGGCTTTCCGCCTCACTGGGGGGGCGGTAGACGACTCCCTCGTAACGCATGGTGTCGACCTCCTTATGGCTTAAGGGTAGCAAAGCGATGCGCGCAGGGAAAGAGGGGATGAGCATGAGCAAGTACGAGCTGGACGCCAACCAGGCAGTGTTGCTGGTCATCGACCTGCAGGAGAAACTGATGGCCGCCATGCCGACCGCCGAGAAGGTGATCAGGAACGCCCGCCTGCTGTTGCAGCTGGCCCACACCTGCGCCGTCCCCGTCATCGTCACGGAACAGTACCCGCGCGGCCTGGGGAGGACGGTGCCCGAGATCCAGGAGGTGCTGGGCGAGCACACCATGATCGAAAAGCTGACTTTTTCCGCCATGGTCCCCGAGCTGCAGGAGAAGATGGAGCAGTGGGGCCGCAAGCAGGTGGTGGTCGTGGGTACGGAAACCCACGTGTGCGTCTTCCAGACGGTGCGGGACCTGGTGGAGGAGGGCTTCGAGGTGCAGGTGGTGCGCGACGCCGTGGCCTCGCGTTTCAAGGAGAATTTCGAGAACGGACTGGCCCTGATGGCCGGGGTGGGGGCGGTGGTCACCAACACCGAGACGGTGGTCTTCGACGTGCTGAAGATTGCAGGGACACCCGAATTCCGCGAGATTTCCAAGCTTATCAAGTAACGCCGCCGCGTGGTCGCAAGGGATTGAGGTGCTGCCATGAGCCTGAGGGTTGTCATCGTCGACGACGACGAACGCGAGAGGATCGTCCTGCGCTATATCCTGGAGCAACTCGACGACGTGAAAATCGTGGGGGAGGCTAACAACGGCCTGGAGGCCGTCCTCATCACCAAGGAAAAACACCCCGACCTGGTGTTCCTCGACATCAACATGCCGGAGCTGAGCGGCCTGGAGACCGCCCAGCGCATCAAGACCCTGCACAACCCGCCACTGTTTGCCTTCGTGACGCTGCACCCGGAGTTCGCCGTGGATGCCTTCGACCTCGATGCCCTGGACTTCGTGGTCAAGCCGCTGGATGCCACGCGTATCGCGGAAACCGTCAATCGCGCCAAGAAGCGGCTGGAACACGAGCGCCTCTTTGACATCCGGGTGGAAGACAAGGTGAAGGAGCGCATCGACATCTTCATCAAGAAGCTGCGCAAGGAAGAGGTCTTCTTCGACAAGTTTCCCATCCGGGAGAAGGGCAAGATCACCCTGCTCAACCAGGAGGACATCGTCTACGCGGAGAGCCAGGGCAAGAAGGTAGTGCTCTACACCGACAAGCAGGAGTACGTGACCAACTACACCCTCAACGAGCTGGAGGCGCGGCTGGACCGCAACACCTTCTTCCGCGTCCACCAGGCCTACATCGTCAACCTCAACCGGGTGCGCGAAATCGTGGCGTTCGGGGAAGGGTCATACGTCATCAATCTCGACCGCCCCGACAAGCAGATCATGCTCAGCAGGGCGCGGGCCAAGGTATTGCGCAAGCGCCTGGGGGTGTGAGGCGGAGAACAAGGCGGCGTTGTTGTCAAGAGGTTTCTGGGCGCTTCGCCGACCGCCCGCGAAGTGGCGGATCATACTGAAGATCGTTGTGTTCATCCGTGGTTTTTGACAGGTAAGGGCGGAAGTAGACGCGGGGGGTTGGGAGCCCCCCCGTTGCTTGTACCATGCATAACAACCGCGCTTCGGCACCCGGCCTGGTCGGGTGCCGTTTGCCTGATCGCCGATCACACCCGGAAATGCTGGATCAATACCCTTAACGCGCCAAAGGCGCCGCAATTTGAACTGAATAGTCCGCGCAATAGTGAAATAGGTAACAAAACCTCCTATGATGTAGGCAGAAGAAAAGTCGGATCGGCTCGACGCGAAAACGGTTACGGGGGGGTGAGTGAGATGACTACTGGGGGACTGTACGACGGTGCGGCGGTGAGGAAGGTCCTGGACGACCGGAAGGTGTACGACGACTTCGAGGTCGAGGACTACGGACTGGATGCGGAGGAAGAAGAGATCACGGTCTACGACGTGGACGTGGTGCTGGGGTACTCCACCGACATCCTGAAGATGGGCATCTACAGCGTGGTGGGAGCGTTGGTCATCGGGGTCATTTTCCTGGTAGTTCAGTACTTGTGAAGGAGCGGGCGCGGGAATTGGGGTGACACGCGATGAAGCCGTACGTGAGACTTGCCCGACATGACGGGAACCGGACACTGTTCGACCTGGTGGAGATGGCCATCGTGTCGACCGCCGCGGGAGAACCCTTTCACCTCCACGCGGAGGGGCTGCGGGGAACGGGGAAGACCAGCATACTGCGGGCGGCGCAGGACATCCTGCCGGGGATAGAGAGGATCAAGGGGTGCATCTACAACTGTGACCCGGAAAAACCGCACTGCCCGGTGCACCGTCACCTGGATGCGGAGGAGGTCCGGCGGCTGGGGACAGAAGTGGTGCCCATGCCATTCCTGGAGATATCGCACTCGGCCAAGGTCGGCACCGTGGCCGGAAGCATAGACCTGGCAAAGATTACGGATCCCAACCAGCCCCAGGCTGCGCTGCTGCCGGGAGTCATTCCGCAGGCGCACCGGGGTATTATCTTCATTGACGAGATCAACCGCCTGGCAGACACGTCGCCCGAGATCACCGACATCCTGCTCGACGTCATGGGCAACAAGCCCGGCAGGCTGCAGATCGAGGAGGCGGGGCTGCCGGTGGTCGAGCTGCCGATCACCGTTTCGGTATGGGCTGCGTCCAACCCGGACGAGGAGCCGGGACCGCTGGAGGAAGTCCGTCGCCAGCTCTCTGACCGCTTCGACATGGTGTACTACATGGGCCGCCCGGGGTCGGTGGAAGTGGTGGCCCAGATGCTGGAGGAAGCGCGGGCGGTCAAGTCGGGGCGGGGGATGGACGAGGTGGCGTCGGCCAACCAGGAGTACCGTCAACAGTTCAAGGCCATGGCGGACAGGTACCGGTCGGCTGACATGCCGGATTTCCTGCGCAACTTCGTGGCCCGCATCTACGTCAAGCACAGTCTCGAGAGCCTGAGGGCCATCGAGGCCATCCAGCAGGGGGCCATCCTGCACAGCATCATCAAGAAGCGGGAGCAGGTGACCACGGCCGACGTGGTGGAGATGATCCCGCTGGCGTTGAAACACCGGGTGGAAGGAGACACCCTGGTGAGAATCATGAACAGTCTGGAGGCGAGGTCGACCCGTGAGAGTATTCTCAGCTTGCGTGACAAGAAGGGAAGGAGCAGGTCCTTCCCGGAGCGAGAAGAGCAGGCTTTCGAAAGCAGCTCCCGCCGGCTGAAAGACATGGCGCGGAGTGAGCTCATCGCCACCGAGAGGGCCCTGACCCCTAACGAGTAGGGGGTGAGCCAGATGATTACCGAAAAACATGAAGCCTTTGACAAGTGCAGCCTGGTGGGGAACTACCTGGGCGTGTACTTCGGCCAGGACCAGGGGGTCAGGCTGGGAGAGAGCACGGTGGTGAGCCGGAAAGCCCACGCGGTGGTGCCGGGCAAGAAGGGCCACGTGCGCGTGCTGGTCAACCGCGATGCCGGCAAGACCTTCCAGAAGTTCATCGACCCCGATCAGCTGGTGCACATGGATATCTTCCACAAGCCGGGGGTCGTCGATCCCCGACAGGCAGCCAAGCTGGTCTTCTGGGCCATCGAGAACCACCTGGTGGAGGAGAACCACAACCTGAAGTTCATGGAGGACGAGCGCTTCAAGAGCGTGCTGGACTACGCGTTGCGCATCGAGATCTCCACCCGCGCCGGGGGAGGAACCGTCTACGACCTGTTCCAGGGCGAGGTGCGACCGGCTTCCGAGGAGGAAGAGAAGCTCAGTCACGTACACGTGCTGGCACGCCTGACCCCGGACCGGTACAGCATCCTGTTGCCGGTGGCGGAAGCCATCGAGGAGGCGGTGATGGCGAGTGGACTCGAACTGGTCAAGGTGAAGAAGCTCTCCCATGGTCGCGAGAAGGACAAGCAGGAGAATTTCGCCGGATTCCTGATTCTTCCGTGGAAAAAGTCCAAAGGGGAGTTCAGTCCGCTCCTCATTCGTGAAAATCAGAACCAGTTGCTGTTGAAACTCGCAGAGAGGTTTGCTAACCTTGAAGAGGTTGAGGACTTCTTGGAAAGCTATACCAGCAACATCTTCCGTCGCAAGAGCAAGGACGAGCAGAAGCGCAAGTGGGGCGACCTGGATCACTGCCTGGACCAGCTGCTGGAGCTGGGGCTGCTGAAGAACACCATGCTGGGGCCGGTGATCACCAGGGAGGGCAGGGAACTGCAGCAGTTCCTGCGCAGCCACAAGTGCGAGCTGGAGGCCGAGTTGCGGCGCAGCATCCGCAAGACGCCGGGGACCTCCAAGCGCTTCCAGAAGATGGGGAAGTGCGAGTACCGCCCCAGCCAGGTGGAATTTACCAACCGGAATAAGACGGTGCGCCTGACTGACAAGAGCTGGAGCGGGGACCTGGCGGTGCCGGAAACGGTGGTAGAGGCCAAGAAGCGCAGCCTGTTGCGCGGCGAAAGCCACCTCACCGTCCACAAGGAAGACCTGCACATCTACGACCGCAGGTCCTACGTCCCGATTGACGTGTGCCTGGTCATCGACGCCAGCGCCAGCATGGCGGGCGAGAAGAGGCAGGCAGCCTGTTACCTGGCGGAGCACATCCTGCTCACCGGCCGGGAGAAGGTGGCGGTGGTCACCTTCCAGGAAATGAACGCGACGGTGGCGGTGCCCTTTACCCGCAACCACAAGGTGCTGTCGAGGGGACTGGCGCGCATCCGGCCCGGGGGCCTGACGCCGATGGCGGACGGGATCTTCACCGCGGTGGAGCTGATCAAGTCCTCCAAGGCCAGCAACCCGCTGATGATACTGATAAGCGACGGGATGCCGAATTTCCCGCTGTGGAGCTTCGACGCCAAGGGCGACGTGCTGGAGGCGGCGGAGAAGGCGGCGGAAGCCAAGATAAAGTTCGTGTGCGTGGGACTGGAAGCCAACAAGGTGTTCCTGCGCGAGGTGGCCAAGCGGGCGCGGGGCACGCTGTACGTGGTGGACGACCTCAACCGCGACTGCCTCATCAACATCGTCAAGCAGGAGAAAAAGGCCGTGGCCACCGTGTAACACCGCCTAAAGCAAACTCTGTTTGCTTTAATAACTCCTCCTTCATTCGGGAGCGTCTAACCAGCGCTCCTGCTTTTTTTGTTGGCAGGGTTCCCATGGCCATGGGGCAGGGGCATCGTACGGGTTCTCGATTCAGGGAGCGTTCCTGCCTTCCTAGAGAGTTTCGCTGGTGCGGGTGATGAGGAGGCGGACGCAGCCCCGGATGTTCTCCGGCGTGTAGATGCGCAGGTCGCCGCGGTAGTAGTGCTCGAAGAGGATCTCTTCCATGGACTCGGGGTCGGTGCCCGCCTCGAGCATCTGCCGGATCCAGGAGTGGGCGTGCTCGGCCGCCGCCAGTGCCCGTTGGTAGAAGGCCTCCACCTCTGCCCCGCACCAGATGGTCTCGTGCGGCACTGCCACCACCCGGGTGGGGAAGGAGGCGAGGCGGCGAATGGTCTCCAGGTACATCTCGTAGCCCTGGAAATAGGTGGGAAATATCTCGCGTTCCGAGATCTGGAATCCGGCCGCATCGGAGGGAAACATGACCTGCTCCGAGGGCAGGTAGGCCGCCAGCCCGCAGGGGCTGTGGCCAGGGGCGTGCATGAACTGCAGGCACCTCCCGTCGCCCAGGTCCAGCCGGCTGCCTTCCCCCAGCACCTCGTCCACCGGCAGGGTCTCAGGCCGCTCGAGCTCGAACTCCCCGGCCACCATCCCCTGTTGGCGGAGCACCTCGGTCATCATGGCGTCCTGGTCCCAGAATCCCTGCAGCACGTGCGGACGCGACATCACCTTGCGCGCGTACTCGCTGGCCAGCACCCTGGCGGCCGGGAAGGTCCGTCGCAGCAGGGGGAGGCCGCAGATGTGGTCGAAATGGGCGTGCATGACCACCAGGTACGCGGGTGGCGTGGTGCCCATCTCTCCTCGCTCCCACTCCTGGCGCACCACCGCCGCGGCGGCCGTCACCCCGCACTCGAGCAGGGCGGCCTGCGTTCCGCGCACCAGGAAGAAGTTGAAGTGGCGGTTGCCCATGCGGCCCACTGCACCGGCAAGCTGCTGCACCTTCATCCCTCCTTCCCCGCCGGGAGGTCGACACCCGCTCCGTCCAGGAACTTGGGCGGCAATGGCCCGGCTCCCATGGCCCTCGCTGCCTGGTCAATGGTCTGAAGACTCGCCGTCACCAGCAACTTGGAGGTGCCGTGGGCGAGCAGCTTACCCTCCCCGCTGGTGACTGACCCCTCCGTCAGGCACATGGTACGCCCCATCTTGATGCGTCTGCCAGTGCCGATCAGCATCCCGGAGGTAGCCGGAGCCACGTTGGTGACCTGGACGTCCAGCGAGGTCAGGCCCAGCCCCTCGTCCAGTTCGCAGTAGGCGGACCAGAAGGCGGCGGTGTCGATGAGAGAGGAGTAGACCCCCCCATGCAGGCCGCCAAACGCGTTCAGGTGCTTCTGCTGGAGAGGAATCTCCACCACGCAGAGGCCCGGTTCCAGGGTGACGATGCGCATGGAGAGCAGCTCGAAGTAAGGGCTGCGGTTGGCCATCTCGATTACTGCCCGCACGTGAGCGGGGTTGAGCATGCGCACGGGGTATTCCTCCTTTCCCTTTCGGGGCCCGCATCTCAGGTCTCTATCGCTGGCGCGCCGCGCTCGGCCAGCAGCCCCACCGCCAGCGAGCGGTGGAAGGACACCACCGTTTCCACCATCTCCTCGGCAGTGAACTCGCCGTGGATGATCCAGCGCGACACAGCCAGCTTGATGCTGCCGAGGATACCGTGGGCGATGGGGAGCAGCGGAAGGTCGCGGAACTCTCCCTGCAGCACCCCGTGGCGCAGGTTGCGGTAGCTGAACTCCAGGAACGCGTCGTCGAACTCTTTCAGGCAGCGGTCAATACCCGGGCTCAGCCCATGGGAGCGGGCGTACAGGGCTGACAACTCCGGGTTGGCCGCGAACCGCTCCATGACCACCCGCTTGGTCTCGATGAAACGGACATCCAGGCGCGGCTCGACGGTGTAGTAGCGGCGGACCGCCTCCATGATGCTGTCCAGGAAGTCTTGCAGCAGTGCGGCCAGGACGGCTTCCTTGTTGGCGAAGAAGCGGTAGAAGGTGCTGGTGCCGAACCCCGAGCAGTCAATGATGTCCCGCACGGGGGTCTGCAGGTACCCCTGCCGGCTGAACAGTTCGAGCG
>JARYMO010000055.1 GCA_029907055.1 Syntrophomonadaceae bacterium
ACGAGCCTGGGCAAGCACGGTTTCGTTGCCGGCATCGCCATAGATGCAGGGGACGCCGGCCGCTGCCAGGCGCCGGTTGACGGCGTAGTCGTACTCGATGACCACGAAGGGGACCCCCAGCACCTGCAGTGCGGAGCCAATGTAGGAGCCCACGCGGCCGAACCCGCAGAGGATCACGTGGTCGCTCACCTGGGGCGGCACTTCCTCCCCTTCGCCCTCCCCCACTGCCAGCGAGGGACCAGCCGAGCCAGCCAGACGGGCGTACCACTCCGGCGCCGCCCGCAGCAGCAGCGGCGTCAGCACGATGGTGAGAATCGAGGCTGCCAGGATGGCATTGTACAGGCCGGCGGTGATGACCCCCGCCCCCAGCGCGGTCCCCGCCAGCACGAAGGTGAACTCGCCCATCTGCGCCAGCCCCACTCCGCTCATGAAGGCCACGCGGGGATGGTAGGCAAACGCACGCACGATGGCCATGACCAGCAGCGCCTTGGCTGCCACCAGGCCCAGGACAGCCAGTAGACGTGCCGGCTCCGCCAGCAGCAGCGACGGGTCCACCAGCATGCCGATAGACACGAAGAAGACCACCACCAGGGTGTCCCGCAAGGCCATCACTTTCCCCAGCATCTCGTGGGAGTACTCCGACTCGCTGATAACCACCCCCACCAGGAAGGCCCCCAGGGCAGGAGACAGCCCCACCGCCCGGGCCTCCGCCGCCAGCCCCAGCCCCAGTCCCAGCGCCACCAGCAGGAAGATGTCATTGTTGCCGCCGGCCGCCGCGCGTCGCATCAAGGGCGGCACCAGGCGATGGGCAGCGAAGATGGCCACCGCCACCAGGGCCGCCGACCTCAGGAGCGAGAGGACGATGTCGTGTCCCATGCCGCCCGCAAAGCCGGCCAGGTGGGGCACCAGGGCCACCATCACCACCACGGCCACGTCCTGCACCACCAGGATGCCCAGCATGACCTGCCCGTGCCTGGTGTTCAGCTCGCCGCGGTCCCCCAGCACCTTGAGCACGATCATGGTGCTGCTGATGGCCACCGCGAAGCCCAGCACCACCCCCTGCACCGCCGGCAGCCCCAGCCAGCGCCCGACTGCGAAGCCGGCCAGGGTGGTAAGCAGGACCTGCAGCCCTCCCCCGGCGACCGCTACCAGGCCCACCTTCTGCAGGCGGGACAGCGAAAACTCGATGCCCACCGTGAACATGAGCAGGATAACGCCGATCTCGGCAAATTCACTCACCGTGTCCAGGTGACGGACCAGGTTGAGGCCGAACGGCCCTACCGTGATGCCCCCCAGGATGTAGCCGATGACCGGCGGCTGGCGCAGGCGGTCAGCAATCATGCCTCCCGCCAGGGCTGCCAGCAGGGCTATGGTGAAGTCCATGAACAGGGTGGATTCCATGCTGGAGCTCTCCTCCCCGGGCCGAAACGTGCTCGGGGCTCACGGCGACTGCCGCCTGCGCAGTGCTCCCGGTTCAACGCCCGGCGCGGGGCTGCCGCCTGCACGGCACACTGCCGCCCGCCTGCGCCAGGCACAGGTTCGTGGGGTCACACAACCGGGCCCTGCCCGCTCTCTCTGACGTACTTCGGGCTCAGGGTGCCAGCCAGGCGCAGGATCCAGCTAGCTGGCAGGATACGTTACCGTAACCTGGCGGGTGCTGGCGTTCCAGTCCACCTTGCAGCCCAGGCCCTCGCTCACGAAACGCAGCGGCACCATGGTGCGCCCCGGCGCCACGATGATGGGGGTCACGCTGGCATTGGTGGAATCGATGAGGCGGTAGCCGCCGTTCACACGGGCGAGATTGCGCCCGATCCACATCTCGATGGTGGTGCCGTTCATGCTGATGGTCACCTTGCGCTCAGCGCTGCTCCACCCCACGCTGGCCCCGATGCCCTCGGCCACGAAGCGCACCGGCAGCAGGGTCCTGCCCTCGCTGATGACGGGTGCGACGTCCATGGTCCGCGACTGGCCATTCACGGTGTAGGCAGTCGATCCCACCCTGAGCACGATGACCCGTGCAGGAGCCGCCTGGGTGCGCGCGCTGGCCTCGTTGGAGTACTCCGAGTTGCCGTCCGCGTTGTAGGCGCGCACCCGGAAGGAGTAGAGGGTGTCCGGCTCCAGGCCTGATAGCACGTAGTACTCCACGTTGCGCTCCACGGTGGCCACCTGGCTGTAGCTGCCGCCCGCTTTCCGGCGCTCGATCTTGAAGCCGCTCTCGTTGCCGGAGTTGTCTTTCCAGGTCAGGCGCACCTGCGAGGAAGACTGCGCGGTGGCGGCCAGCGACGAGGGGGCGGCAGGCACGTTGGTGGTGGTCACCGACACTTCGTTCGAGTAGTCCGAGTTGCCGCTGTCGTTGTAGGCCCGCACGCGGAAGGAGTAGCGGGTGTCCCTCTTGAGGCCGCTGGCGGTGTACGTCTCCACGTTCCTGCCCACGGTGGCGATCTGCGTCCAGCTGCCCCCGGACTCCCTCCGTTCGATCTTGAACCCACTCTCGCGGTCGGAGTTATCCTGCCACTCCAGCTTGACCGAGGTGGCGGAGAGCACGGTGGCGGTCAGGCCGTCGGGAGCCTCCGGGACTCCGCCGCTGCCACCGGTGTCGATGGACACCGCCTCACTGTAGTCGGAATCGCCGCTGGCGTTGTAGGCGCGTACCCGGTAGTAGTAGACGGTGTTCTTCTCCAGCCCGGTGTTGGTGTAGCGCTCGACGTCCTCGCCCACGGTGGCGATCTGGCTCCAGCTGCCTCCCGACTTGCGCCGTTCGATCTTGAAGCCCTGCTCGTTGTCAGAGTTGTCGGTCCAGGTCAGCCGGACCGAGGTGGACGTCAACAGGGTCACCGCCAGCTCGCTGGGGGCGTCGGGCACCTCGCCCAGGGTGGTCGCCGAGGCCTCGTTGGAGTAGGCGGAGTTGCCAGCGGCGTTGTAGGCGCGCACCCGGTAGTAGTAGGTGGTGTCGCTTGAGAGGTTGCGGCTGGCATAGCTGGTCACGTTGGCGCCCACGGTGTCGATCTGCGAGTAGGTGCCGCCGCTCCCCTTCTTGCGCTCGATCTTGAAGCCGGTCTCGTTGCTGGCATTGTCAGTCCAGGTCAGGTCAATGCGGCTGGTGGAAACCGCCTGGGCGGCCAGGTTGGAGGGCGCTGCCGGGAGCGCGCTGCCCGGGGTGGTCACCGTAGCCGGGCCCGCGTAGGACGACTGCCCCCCGCTGTTGTACGCCGCCACCCGGTAGCGGTAGGTGGTGCCCGCCGTAAGGCCGGTGTCGCTGTAAGCCTGGGCCCCGGCCGCCACGGTGGCCACCAGCGCGTAGTCGCCAGATCCGGTGCTGCGCTCGATGCGAAAGCCATCTTCGTTGCTCGAGGTATCGGTCCAGGAGAGGTCAACCCGGTTCTCCGACACCGCCTCGGCGTGCAGGTCGGTGGGCGCCGAGGGTGGTTCTACCAGGGTGGTGGCCGACGCCGTGTTGGAGTAGTCGGAGAAGCCAGCTGCGTTGTACGCCCGTACGCGGTAGCTGTAGGTGGTGCCCGGGGTCAGCCCGGTGTCCGAGAAAACAGGAGCGTTAGGCCCGGTGGTGGCAACCTGTACCCAGTCACCGCCCCCGGTCCTGCGTTCGATGGCGAACCCCGCTTCATTGTCCGCGTTGTCAGTCCACCGCAGGTCGATCTGGCTCGTGGTGGCGGCCGTGGCCGTCAACCCGCTGGGGGCCGCCGGTTCCCCGGCGGCCAGCGCCAGCCCGGGCAGGCCCAGCACCAGCACCAGCAGCAGGGCAAGCAGTCTCCTCATCGTCTCGCACCCCTTTCCGCGTCTTCCCCAGAAACATTTAAAGCATACACGCGCGTTAACCCCGACTCCTTGCGCCGCCTCGTATACTCCCATGGTACCATATTCGCGGGTCGCAGGGCAGGAACGGCAGCGGCGCCGCCCCTCCCCGCGGTGGAGCTGGCGGCGGCCGCAGTAGCGGCCTCTCCGCCCGGGAAAAGAGAAGGGCGCCCCGCCGCTCGCGGGGCGCCCGCACGTGACATCGATGCCCGCAACCAGGCTGCCGCGCGTGGGCCAGCCCTGGCGCGGCACTCTCCTAGCTGGCAGGGTAGGTCACGGTAATCTGCCGGGTCTGGGCGTTCCAGTCCACCTGGCTGCCCAGGCTCTCGGCCACGAAGCGCAGCGGCACCATGGTGCGCCCGGGGCTCATGATGACAGGCTTTACTGCCCCGTTCTCAGGGTCCACGAAGCGGTAGCTGCCGTTGACCCTGGCCACGTTGCTGTCAATCCACAGCTCCACTGTCGTCCCCTCCAGCGTGATGGTCACCTTGCGGGCGGCATTGTCCCATCCCACCACGGCACCGATGCCTTCGGCCGCGAAGCGCACCGGCAGCAGCGTGCGGCCCTGGACAATGACCGGGGCAGCGTCCATCACGCGGGCCTGTCCGTCCACGCTGTAGCTGGTGGAACCGACCTGCAGCCTGACCACTCTCCGGACCACGGCACGGGTGCGCACGCTGTCCTCGTTGGAGTATTCAGAATCGCCGTCCTCGTTGTAGGCCCGCACCCGGAAGTAGTAGAGGGTATCGGCCTCCAGTCCGGTCGCCGTGTAGCTCTCCTCGTCCTCCCCTACCCTGGCCACCTGGCTCCAACTGCCGCCCGCCCTCTTGCGCTCGATCTTGAAGCCTTCCTCGTTGTCAGAGGTGTCCCGCCAGGTGAGGCGGACCTGGGATGACGAGAGGGCCGTGGCCTCCAGGTCCTCGGGTGCCGATGGCACGTCGGCGGTGGTTACCGAGACCACGTTGGAGTAGTCGGACTCGCCGTCCTCGTTGTAGGCACGGACACGGAAGTAGTAGAGGGTGCCTGGTTCCAGCCCGGTGACGGTGTAGCTCTCCTCGTCCTCGTCCACCGTGTCAATCTCCCTCCAGCTCCCCCCGGATGCCCGGCGTTCGATGCTGAACCCTTCCTCGTTGTCGGAGTTATCGGTCCAGGTCAGCTCCACCGAGGAGGGCGAGAGCACCTCGGCCTCGAGGTCTTCCGGGGCCTCGGGCACCCCGCCCGACAGGCGCGCGCTGTCGGTATTGGACCAGTCCGAATAGCCCTCGTCATTGAAGGCCCGCACCCGGTAGGTGTACGTGACGCCGGCATCAACGTCCTCGTCGTCGTACTCCTCGGTGTCAGCCTCCAGCTCTGCCAGCGTGCGGAACGACCCGTCCTCCGCCTTGCGTTGCAGCAGGAACCCGGTCTCGTCGTCCGCGTTGTCGTTCCAGGTGAGGCTGATGTAATCGTCCATGGCCGTTGCCGTGAGCCGCGTGGGAGCTGCCGGCTCGCCAGCCGCCAGGACCGTCCCCGGCACCAGCAGGGCGACTGCCAGGACCAGCACTAAGACCCTATTCAACGCGATACCCCCCTTGTTTCTTCGCCCAGGGCGCCGGCAGTGCCAGGCGCCGATGCACCACGCTACCCTACCATCATGCTACCACAATGCGGGGAGGAAGGAGGCAGGTTCTTCTGTGCCCTGGGCGGGCGCTGGCCGGTGCGCACGCAGACGCCGTGCCGGCCCCCGCCACCACACTGCCTACCCGCGGTACGTTACTCGTCGCCACCGGGCCTGGCGCCGGCTGCCTGCCTACCCGACCCCATGGTAGAATTGTGGTAGGAGGGTGATGGCATGGGCGTCGTCTACGTCGGCACCTGCTCGTGGTATGATCACGCCAGTTTCTACCCCGCGGGCCTGAAGCCAGTGGAGCGCCTGCCGTACTACGCGCGCTTCTTCCCCCTGACGGAGATCGACAGCAGTTTTTACCGCCTGCTGCCGGCGCGCAACTATGCCCTCTGGGCCCAGCGGACACCTTCCCACTTCGTGTTCGACGTCAAGCTGTTCCGGGTGCTGACCCAGCACGAGCGCGAACCGCTGGCCACCCAGGAACTGGCTGCGCTCATGCACGCGTTCCGCGACTCCCTGCAGCCGCTGCGCGAGGCGGGCAAGCTGCGCTCGGTGCTGCTGCAGATGCCGCCGTGGTTCAGGTGCGAACCGCAGAACCTGGGGTACCTGGAATGGTGCCGCGGGCAACTGCGCGATTTCACCCTGGCCGTAGAGTTCCGGCACGCCTCCTGGTTTGCCCCCGGGCAAAAGGAGGCTACCCTTGACTTCCTCCGTCGCCACGGCCTGGTCAACGTCGTCTGCGACGAGCCGCTGCTGGGCTCCGGCAGCATCCCCATGGTCCCCGAGGCCACATGCCCCGAACTGGCCATCGTCCGCCTGCACGGGCGCAATGCCCGCACCTGGTACAAGAAGGGCCTGGCCAGCAGCGGCGAGCGTTTCAATTACTTGTATAGCCGGGAAGAACTGGTGGGCATCCTGGACCGGGTCATGCCGCTGGCGACCCGGGTGCGGGAGCTGCACCTGCTCACCAACAACAACTTCGGCGACTACGCGGTGACCAATGCCGCCGACCTGGTCCGGCTGCTGCAGGCCGCTGCCGACCAGGCCCAGGGCTGGCAGTTGGCCGCAGGACACCGCGACTGGCGCGAAGAGAAGGGAGGGTGATGACACCGCCGAAGGAGGGCAGGCATGACCCGTGCCCCCGGAGGCCCGGAAGCAGGTGAACACTCCGTGCTGAATGCTGACCGTGCGGAATGAGACGGGCATGCCGATGCCGTGTCTCGGCAACTTCACCAGCGAAGACTCAAGGAGGTGCATCGCATGAACAGCGTCATCAGGGATGCCTGCCGGGAGTTCACTGCCGGGCTCCACGCCCACGGCTCGTACATGGTGGAGATGGCCGACGCCAAACCGCGCATGGAAGCCAGGGAAGGAGGGCTGGTCATCGTTGACATCCGTCCCTCGGCTTCCTACCAGCTGGGACACATCCCCGGCTCCATCAACCTGCCCCTGGCTGACCTGGTGGACGGTCTCAGCCGGCTGCCACTCGATCGCCCACTCTACATCGTGTGTCGCCTCGATGCCATGAGCGCCTATGCGACGGCACTGCTGCGCCTACTGGGGTACGATGCCTGGCTGGTGCAGGGCGGCGTCCCGGCCTGGACGGAGGCCGGCGGCAAGCTGGAGAAGGGGTGATCAGCAGAGCGGCCCGTGCACGGCCAGCCAGATACAGGGCGGCTGGCTGGAGGTGTACTCCACCCGGTGGCGCGCATGGGCGGGGATGAGTATCCAGTCTCCCGCCTGCAGTTCGACCTCGCGGCCGTCTGCCCAGCGCAGGCGGGCGGTCCCCTGCAGCACCGCCACCCACTCGTCGCGCTCCTGGTCGTACCAGTAGCCCGGGGGGCTGGCCTGGCCGCGCGACACGATGCGCTCGATGCGGACGCCGCGATCAGGGATCAACGCCTGCACCACCTCACCTTCAGCGGCGGCACCCGGCAGCGAAAAGAGGTTCACGGCCCACTTCCTCCCTCGGCCCCGGCCATGGCCGGGGCTTGTTGTTGCGTCCCATTCCCCGTCACACTTTCCCCGGGGAGGCTGTCGGCCGGCGCCAGGGGCACCGGCGCCGCCGGCGGTTCCTGCGCGGTGCCTCCCTGGGGCTGAGCTGTAGCGCCAGCGTCTGCCGGGGCTGGCTCCACGGGGGCGGGCACCACAACCTCTTCCCCGCCGGCCGGGGGCTGCGCGGCGACGGGGGCAGGGCCGGCCACCAGCTTCGCCCGGCGCAGCGCGCTCATGTAGTCCCTCCACACCGGCGCCGCACGCACACCCCCCGAGGCCGCTCCCCCCGTGATGGGCCTGTTGTCACTGTTGCCCACCCACACCGCGGTGGAGAGCTCGGGGGTGTACCCGACAAACCAGAGGTCCCGGCTGCTGGTGGTGGTCCCAGTCTTGCCCGCCGCCTGGCCCGAGATGCGCGCAGCTCTGCCGGTGCCGTACCGCAGTACGTCGGCCAGCATGGAGGTCACCTGTGCCGCGGTGTCCTTCCGCACCACCTGCCGGCTGCGGTCGCGGTGGCGATACAGCAGGGCTCCATCCCCGCTCTCGATGCGTTCGACGAAATAGGGCTGGTGCCAGCGCCCGTCGGCGGCGAATACCGCGTAGGCGGAGGCCATCTCCACTGGCGAAATCCCCCGGTGCAGCCCCCCCAATGCCATGGCCAGGCTGGCGTCTTCCGGCGTCAGGGTAGACACGCCGAACCGCTGCAGGTAGTCGGCGGCCCGTTCCACGCCAAGCCCTTCGAGCACGCTCACCGCCGCCACGTTGTACGAGTGTGCCAGCGCCTGGCGCACCGTCACCCGGGAAGGGGCGGAGCCGCCATTGCGCGGCCGGTACCCGTTGAAATCGCGCTCGCGGTTGTCCAGCAGCGTGTCGTCATCGATCAACTGCTGGTCAATGGCGGCAGCGTAGATGAGCGGCTTGATGGCCGAACCTGGCTGGCGCGGGACCAGCGCCATGTTGACCTGGTTGCGGGAAAAGTCTACCCCTCCGGCCAGCG
>JARYMO010000056.1 GCA_029907055.1 Syntrophomonadaceae bacterium
AAGACCGCCAGCACGATGAGCAGCACGCTGGCTCCCTGCAGCAGCGACAGGACCACCGTGCGGCGGTCAAAGAGCGATTCCGCGCTGTCCCGGGGGGGACGCTCCATCACGTCGGCTTCCTCCCCTTCCGCCTCGAAGACCACGGAACAGGCCGGATCGATGATGAGTTCCAGGAACGCCACGTGCACTGGCAGCAGGACCAGCGGCCAGTTCATCAGCACCGGGAACAGCGACAGCCCGGCGATGGGCACGTGGATGGCCAGGATGTAGGAGGTCGCCTTGCGCAGATTGTCGAAAATGCGCCTGCCCATGCGCACCGCGGCCACGATGGAGGAGAAGTCGTCGTCCAGCAGCACCAGCGAGGCGGCTTCACGGGCCACGTCGGTTCCCCGCCCCCCCATGGCAATGCCGATGTGCGCCGCCTTCAGTGCCGGTGCGTCGTTGACCCCGTCACCGGTCATGGCCACGATTTCCCCGTTCGCCTTCAGGGCCCGCACCAGGCGCAGCTTCTGTTCGGGCACGGTGCGGGCAAAGATGTCGGTGTGGCGAATGCGCGCGCGCAGTTCTTCGTCACTCATGCCCTCCAGCTCGGCCCCGGTGATGCAGTCCTCCTGGTTGCGCAGGCCGATGTGGCGCGCCACGCTCTGCGCAGTGCCCGGGTAGTCCCCGGTGATCATGATGACCCGGATGCCTGCCCGGTAGCACTCCCGCAACGCCGCCGGGGCATTGGGACGCACCGGGTCGGCCAGCCCCAGCATCCCCACCAGCTCGAAATCGAAGTCGTGCTGTGCCCCCGGCAGCAGCGGCGCGGAACTCCAGGCCCGCGCCACGCCGATGACCCGCAGTCCCTGTGCTGCCATCTCGACCACCCGGGCCTGCAGGGCCTCCACCTCGGCTGGCGGAAGGTGGCAGAGGTCGAACATCGCTTCCGGGGCGCCCTTGGCGGCGATCACGTAGCGGTCTTCTCCCGGCTGGCGGTAGGCGTGAGACATGGCCAACAGGCCCGGGGACAGCGGGTACTCCCTGATGACGTCCCAGTCCGTGTGGAGGTGCTCGGTGTGGTTGAGGCCGTTCAGCCCCAGGTCCAGGATGGCCCGCTCCATGGGGTCAAACGGGTCCCGACGGCTGGCCAGCACCGCGTATTCCAGCACTTCGTGGCAGGCCTCCGGCAGTTCCCCTCCCTGGAAGGGCTGCACCGCCCAGCACTGCCCCTGTGCGTACACTGCCTGCACCGTCATGCGGTTCTCGGTCAGGGTACCGGTCTTGTCCACGCACAGCACGGTCGCCGCTCCCAGCGTCTCCACCGCCGGCAGGCGCCGGGTCAGCACCCGCTGGCGGGACATCCGCCAGGCCCCCAGGGCCAGGAAGACCGCCAGGACCACCGGGAACTCTTCCGGCAGGGTGGCCATGGCCAGGGTGAGACCGGCCAGGAAGCCGGCCAGCCAGTCACCGGTGTTGAAGCCGTACACCGTGACCACCACGGCGCACAACAGCAGTCCGAACCCCGCCAGCTTCTTGACCAGCCGGCGGGTATCCCGCTGCAGCGGGGTTTCCTCCTGGTCCAGGCCGTGCAGGGCCCGGCCGATCCTTCCCATCTCGGTGTTGGCGCCGGTGGCCTTGATTTCCGCCACCCCCTGCCCCTGCACCACCACGGTCCCGGCGTAGACATAGGGGAGCCCGTCCCCGCCCCCCGGCCGCGCCATGGCCGAGCCCTCCCGAACGGCCTCCTTGCGCACCGGGACCGACTCGCCGGTGAGCAGCGACTCATCGGTGCTGAGGTTGGAGGCGGCCAGCAGTATCCCGTCGGCCGGCACGCGGTCCCCCTCCGAGAGCACCACCAGGTCGCCCCGTACCACCTCGCGTCCCGCGATGCGCCGCCGCTGCCCGTCGCGGATGACCAGGGCCCGTGGCGAGGACAGGTCGCGGAGCGCGTCCAGCGCTCGCTCGGTCTTGCGCTCCTGGTAGAGGGTGATGCCCACCACCACCAGCACGAAGCTCATCAGCACCGACGCCTCCCGTGCGTCGCCCAGCAGGAAGTAGATGAGCCCGCACGCCAGCAGCAGGAGCAGCATGGGCTCCTTCAGCACCTCCACCACCAGGGCCGGCAGGGTGCGGGGCCGGGCCGAGGGCAGCTCGTTGAACCCCTCTTCGCGCAATCGTCGTTCGGCCTCGGCCTGGGAAAGACCCCTGGCCTTGCGTACATCGAACCCGGTACTCACGGCTGCACCTCATCTCCTCCCGTCATCGCTCCCCACCCATTGCCGCTGCAGGGCGGCAGCCCCTGGTCAATAAAAACGGGACTCCTCCTGCTGGCGAAGTCCCGCGGCTGGTTCCCGCTGCCCTCATCGAGGCCCGGCACGCACGTGCCTGACATGGTCACCATCGATATCGAGCTATCCACATGCTTGAGAGACAGTATACCACATGCCTTCCCGCCCTGGTCAAGACGGGCTGGCCCTCACACCTGCAGGCCCAGGCCGTGCAGGAAGGCAAACAGCTCCGACTTGATGCGTTCCAGCCCCTCGGGAGTGGTGCCCTCGCACCGCACGATGAGCTCCGGTCCCGTGTTGGACGCCCGCACCAGGCCCCACCCGTCAGGGAACAGGATGCGCGCCCCGTCAACGTCGATGACCGGGTACCGAACCCGGAAGTGTTCCAGCACCCGCTGTACCTGGTCGAACTTCGCCGCGTCGGAGGTGTGCACCCGCAGCTCCGGGGTGGCGTAGTACTTCGGCACGTCGGCCAGCATCTCGGTGATGGTCTGCTCGCTGTGAGAGAGGATGCGCAACAACCGCGCGGCGGCGTAGAGGGCATCATCAAACCCGTAGTACTCGTCGGCGAAGAACATGTGCCCGGACATCTCGCCGGTAAAGACGGCGCCGATTTCCCTCATCTTGGCCTTGATGAGCGAGTGCCCGGTCTTGAACATCACCGGATTGCCACCGAGGCGGCGGATCTCGTCGATGAGGGCCTGGGAGCACTTCACCTCCACGATGCAGTCTGCCCCGGGGTAGCGGGGCAGTATCTCCCGCCAGAACAGGATCATCAGCATGTCGCCCCAGATGATGTTGCCTTCGCGGTCCACCACCCCCAGGCGGTCACCGTCCCCGTCCAGCCCGATGCCAATGTCCGCCTGCTCGGCCTGCACCCGGGCCACCAGGTCGCGCACGTTCTCCACCTTGACCGGGTCCGGGTGGTGGTGGGGAAACGTGGGGTCCGATTCGCAGTAGAGCTCCGCCACCTGGCACCCCAGGCGGCGGAACAGGCGCGGAGCGAACAAGGAGGCGGTGCCGTTCCCGCAGTCCACCACCACCTTCAGGGGCCGCGGCCCCAGCCGGACCCGGTCGCAGATCATGGCCATGTACTCGTCGCCGATGTCGTAGGGCCTGACCGTGCCTGCCGGCTGGCCCTGCAGGCGGGTACCGGCCTCGACCATCTTCCGCAGCCGCTGGATCTCCTCCCCGTAGATGGTGGCTTCCCCCAGCAGCACCTTGAACCCGTTGTCACCACCCGGGTTGTGGCTGGCGGTGATCATCAGGCCGGCAGGAATGCCCAGGTGGCGCGACGCGAAGTAGAACATGGGGGTAATGACCACTCCCAGGTCCACCACCTCGCAGCCGGCCTTCACCAGCTCCTCCACCGTCAGGTCACGGAAGAGCGGTGAAGACTGCCGGTTATCCCGTCCCACCAGGACGGTGCGCTGGCCGTGTTCAGCGGCGTAGGCGGCAAAAGAGGACGCAATGGCCCGCACCACGTCCTCCGTGAGCTCGTCTCCCACCCGCCCCCGGATGTCGTACTGGCGAAAGATGTTTGCAACCTCCATGCCCATCTCCCTTCCTCGTCGTCGGCGGCGCAAGGCCCCCTACAGCAGGTCATGTCTCCTCCGTTCGCGGAGCACGTCGACCAGGCGACGCACCTCCTGTGACGCGTGCTTGGGGCAGACGAAGATGACGTCTTCGGTTTCCACTACCACCAGGTCCTCCGCCCCCAGCAGGGCCACCGTCTTCTGGCACTGCCGCACCAGGCAGCCCCGGCTGTCCACCGCGATGATGTCATCGCCCACCAGCACGTTGCCGGCCGCGTCGGCGTCCAACAGTTCGGCCAGGGCCTTCCAGCTCCCCACGTCGCTCCAGCCGAAGTCCCCCGGCACCACCGCCACCCGCGAGGACTTCTCGGCGATGCCGTAGTCCAGGCTCACCTCGGGCAGGTCGTGGTAGCGGTCGAGGTAGGCCTGGAATCCTTGCCGCACCATCTCGTACACCGAGGGCAGGTGGCGGGCAAACTCCTCCAGCCAGGTGTCCACTCGCGCCACGAAGATGCCGGCGTTCCAGAAGTAGCCCCCTTCCTCCAGGTAGCGGCGGGCAGTCGCCTCGTCCGGTTTCTCGGTGAACGAACTCACCCGCCTCACCCCGGGGACTCCTTCCACCTCCTCCTCGGCACAGCGGATGTACCCGTAGCCGGTTTCGGGATACCCGGGGACAATGCCCACCGTGACCAGGTATCCCCGGCGGGCAGCCGCTTCCGCTTTGCCCAGCACACGGTGGAATTCAGCCTCATCGCGGATGTAGTGGTCGGAAGGAAAGACCGCCAGCACCTCGTCCGGGGAATCCTGGAACTGTGCCAGGGCCAGGCCCAGTGCCGGCGCGGTGTTCTTCCCCACCGGTTCGCCCACTACGTCCACCTCCTGGATGAGGTGCGGGTACAGCAGGCGCTCGATGGCCTGCTGCTGGTCACGGTTGGTGATGATCATGACCTCGCGCGACCCTTCCGCCCGCAACCGCTCGACCGTGTGCTGGAGCATGGTGCGGTCCCCGAAGAAGCTGCACAGCTGCTTGGGGCGGCTCTCGCGGCTTTCCGGCCAGAGCCGCACGCCCTTGCCGCCGGCCAGGATCAATGATATCACTGCGCGTCCTCCCATCTGCGGCCGGGGCGGCCGCCGTCCTGCGTCCCCATGCTCTTATTGTACCAGCCCTGCACAAGCACGGCAGCCGTTCCGGCCCCGCAAGGGAATAGGGTTCGCGCCCGACCTGCCCGGTCGCATATAATATCCATAAAGGAACACGACCCGCACCCACCGGCTGGCAATGACAACCTTCCTGGGGGTATCATCATGGCAATTCGAGACCTGGCCGAAACCGAAGCCCTCTTCGACCGCAGCCTGGCGGAAGGACTGGAACTGACTCGACAGTTCACCAACATTGACCTGGTCATTGGCATCCCCTTCTACAACGAGCGCGACCTCCTGCCCGAGGTCCTCAAGGTAGTGGAAGAGAGCCTGCAGCTGCTGGACGAGGTACGCCACCCGCTCATCCTGTGCGTGGGCGACCCCGCAGGGGCTGAAGCGATGGCGGCCATACGGGACATGAAGCTGTCCGCCCCGCTGGTCTCATTCCTGATGGCGCCAGGGGCAAACGGCCGCGGCGCCAGTATCCGCGCCATCCTGGAGATTGCCAACCGGCTGGAGTCCGACGTGGTCCTCTTCGCCGCCGACCTGGTGCGCGACGAGCACCGTGGACTGCAGCCGGACTGGCTGCCACGCATCGTGGAGCCGCTCCGCCACGACTACGACCTGGTGCTGACCACCTTCTGCCGCCACCACTTCGAGGACTTGCTGGGCAGCCTGTTCATCGCTCCCCTGCTGGAGGTGTTCTACGGCTGCAGCGTGCAGGCCTCGCTGTCCGGCATCTACGCCATGTCGCACGATACTGCGGAGGACCTGTGCACGGAGATCAAGTTCTGGGTCGACACCACCCAGGCCTTCGGCATCGATCCCTGGCTGGTCACCAGGGCCATCCGCTGGCAGAAGAAGATGTGCCAGGTGCAGCTGGGCGCCAAGCTGGAGAGCGTTTCGCTGGAAAAGATCAACTACGTGTTCAAGGAAATCGCCCGCTCCCTCTTCGAGTGCATCAAGCGCGACGAGGAATTCTGGTTGCACGGTCCCTTCGTGTTACATACCCCGGATTCGTACGGGGCCCCTTACCCGGACACCCCCTACGAACCGACCTACTCCATGCGCGACCTGGTCCTGCTGTTCAAGCGCAGCTACAACCAGTACCGCACGCTCTACGCAGCCGCCATGCCCCCGGCGCTGAACGAGGAACTGGAGCGCATCGTGGCCACCCCCACCAAGGAATTCCGCTTCCCCGGTCATACCTGGGCGCAGGTGGTGTACCGCTTCCTCTTCCACTACTGGTACGCTCCCGGGGACAGCACCGACGACGTGCTCAACGCGCTCACCTTCGCCTTCGGCGGACGCATGGCGGGCTTCATCGAACACATCGAGGCGCTGGAGGAAGAACTGGCGCACGCCAAGCTGTTCGAAACCCATGCCCTGGTGCTGGCCGAGGCGGACACCCACAAACTCCTGCAGCGCCGGGACTTCCACTCCCTGCGCGAGGAGTTCGCCCAGCGGTGGCAGCAGAAAGCCCTGGAGGTCAAACCCCCCCTCATCCCCGCCCACTACCTGGAGTTCATCCCCGGCATTCCCATTGTACTCCCCAAGCGCCTGGAAGGCAGGGGCGGGCGCGTGGTGTGGTCGGAGGGGCTCTTCAACCGCCTGCAGAGCCGGTACCAGGAGCGCTTCAACACCTTCCTGGACGAGGGGCTGAGGGTGCCTCCCAGGGCGGACAGCCGGACGGTGGCCGGGCGCCTGCACGAACTGATGGTGGAACTGGAGAAGGCCCTGGACCGGTTGCTGCCCGGGGACCTGTACACGGCCGAGGGGACGGAAGCGGTCGTCGAGGGGTTGTTCCGCCTGCTGCTCTTCCCCCGCACGTACGGCCTGCGCGAAGAAATCTTCCGCGAGATGCTGCTGCGCTTCCCGCCCTTGAACGTCATGATCCCCGCCGGGGCACGCACCCCGCGCGAGTTGATGGAAATGATGGACGTGCGCGACGCGGTGAGCCTGGCCAACCTGGTGGAGACCAGGAAGTACGCTGACCGTGCCATGCTGTGGATCCTCGACAACCTGCGGCCGGAGAACATGGACGAGGTGGAGATCCGTCCCATCGTGCTGAGCGAGAAGGTGCTGGGGGGCACCGTGCGCCTGGGCAACATCTCGGACCTCAACAAGCTGCTCACCCGCATCGTGGTCCGCCCCATCAGCAAGGGCATGGGCGGCGAGTTCCCCAAGCTCCGCTTCAGCCTCTTCGTAGGACGCCACATCATGATCGCCGAGAACTACGCGCACCTGTGGCGCACCTACACCCGCGAGCGCAAGAACCTGGGCGTGAAGATCCGCAACTCCCTCATCGGCCGCTACGAAACGGGTGCCTTCTCTGCCCACAACATCTTCGAGAACGTCCACCACCGCTCGCTGGTGCGACACTCCCGCCGGCTGGCGGACAGGCTGGCGGAGGAGGGCCGCAGCGAGGAGGCACGGGTGCTGAGACTGATGTGCGACGCCTACGGCCTCAGCCAGGTGATGGCCGACGGGACCTTCATCCCCTGTTCCGCCTACACCTGGGCCAGCTACAGTTACAAGGGAGGCCGCGGCCTGCCCTCACCGCTGTCCAGCCACGTGGAAGAAAAGTGGTTCAACCACGAGTTCCTGGAGGAGATCTACAGCGAGATGGGCTATGACCCGGCTGACATCATGCGCATGGTGGTGCAGCTCATCGGCGAGGGGCGGGCCAGCGAGAACCTGCTCGACGTGCTGCTGGGCATCCAGCCCAAGGACCTCACCGTGGTGGTGCAGGAGCCACAGGAGTACCCGCCCGCCGGCCAGTTGCGGCGGGTGCCGCACAACCCCATCCTGACCCCCATCAAGGAACACTACTGGGAGAGCAGGTACGTGCTGAACGCCGCCGCCGTGCGCATCAAGGACAAGGTGTACCTCCTCTACCGGGCCTTTGGCGACGACGAGGTCTCGCGCATCGGGCTGGCCATCACCGACGGCTACCACGTGCTGGAGCGGCTGCCCGAACCGATCTTCGTGCCTCACAATGACCGCGACCGCAAGGGAGTGGAGGACCCGCGGGTGGTGGTCATCGGCAACCAGCTCTACATGCTCTACACCGCCTACAACGGGGTCATTGCCCAGGTGTCGGCGGCGTCCATCTCCATCGACGACTTCCTGGCCCGCCGCTGGGACCGCTGGGAGCGCAAGGGCTTCGCCTTCCAGGACATCTGGGACAAGGACGCCATCCTCTTCCCCGAGCCCATCGACGGCAAGTTCATCATCTACCACCGCATCGAGCCCAGCATATGGGTGTCGCACCTGGACCGGCTGGAGTT
>JARYMO010000057.1 GCA_029907055.1 Syntrophomonadaceae bacterium
GCAGAAGTGGGTGGAGGAGGGAAAGAGATGACGGACCGGCCAGTCTGGCAGGAAATGGGGCTCACCGACGCCGAGTACCAGATGATCCTGGAAATCATGGGCCGAACCCCTAACCACCTGGAGCTGGGCATGTTCGCGGTCATGTGGTCCGAGCACTGCGGGTACAAGAATTCGCGCCCGGTGCTCAAGCTCTTCCCCACCACCGGTCCCCAGGTCATCCAGGGACCGGGGGAGAATGCCGGAGTGGTGGACATCGGTGACAATCAGGCCCTGGTCTTCAAGATCGAGAGTCACAACCACCCCTCGGCCATCGAACCCTACCAGGGGGCGGCCACCGGGGTAGGAGGCATCGTGCGCGACATCTTTACCATGGGAGCGCGTCCCATTGCCCTCCTCGACTCCCTGCGCTTCGGGCCGCTGGAGGACGAGCGGGTGCGCCACCTGTTCGCCGGCGTGGTGTCCGGCATCGGCGGGTACGGCAACTGTCTCGGCATCCCCACCGTGGGGGGAGAAGTGTACTTCGAAGAATGTTACCGCGGCAACCCACTTGTCAATGCCATGTGCGTGGGGCTGCTAGACCGTGACGACATCGCCCTGGCCGTGGCCGGCGAGGTGGGGAGCCCGCTCATGGTGGTAGGGGCCCGCACTGGGAGGGATGGCATTCACGGTGCCACTTTCGCCTCCGAGGAGCTCTCGGACGAGTCGCAGGAGAAGCGGCCCTCGGTGCAGGTCGGCGACCCCTTCATGGAAAAGCTGCTCATCGAGGCGTGCCTGGAGCTCATCCGGGAAGACCTGGTGTTCGGCATGCAGGACCTGGGAGCCGCCGGTCTCACCTCCTCGGCGGCAGAGATGGCCAGCAAGGACGGCCGCGGGGTGGAGATCGACGTCAGCCTGGTGCCCCGGCGCGAGAAAGGGATGACTCCCTACGAGGTGATGCTCTCCGAGTCCCAGGAGCGCATGCTCATCTGTCCGCGCCCGGGCAGCGAGCAGCGCATCCGCGAGATATTCGACCGGTGGGGACTGGACGCCACCGTCATCGGCCAGGTAACCGGCGACGGCTGGTTCCGGGTCAAGGAAGCCGGGGTCGTGGTGGGGGAGGTCCCGGTACAGGCGCTCACGACCCAGTGCCCGGTGTACCACCGGCCAGCCGAGGAACCGCCCTACTACCGGCAGTTGCAGCAGTTCGAGCCGGGCACGCTCCCACCGCCGGGCGACTGCGCGGAGGTGCTGCGGAGACTGCTCGCTTCCCCCAACATTGCCAGCAAGGAGTGGGTGTACAGCCAGTATGACCACCAGGTGATGATCAACACGGTGGTGCTGCCGGGCGCGGGGGACGCGGCGCTGCTGCGCGTGAAGGGAACCCCCAAGGCCATTGCTCTCAGCACCGACTGCAATGGGCGCATGGTGTACCTGGACCCGTTCCGCGGCGGCATGATGGCGGTGTGCGAGGCGGCTCGCAACATCGCCTGTACGGGGGCCCGCCCCCTGGCCCTGACCAATTGCCTCAACTTTGGCAACCCGGAAAAACCCCATATCTTCTGGCAGTTCCGGCGGGCGGTGGAAGGGATGGCCGCCGCTGCAGCCCGCCTGGGGACGCCGGTGGTAAGCGGGAACGTGAGCTTCTACAACGAGACCAAGGGGGAAGCCGTCTATCCGACCCCGGTAGTGGGAATGGTGGGGCTGCTGGAGGACATCGGAACCCGCGTGGGGATGGGCTTCCGGCAGGCCGGCGACGCCATCGTGCTGGTGGGAGGAGCGCGCGGAGAGATTGGCGGCAGCGAGTACCTCGCGCGCTGGTACGGGCTGGTAGCGGGGGAAGTGCCGGAAGTGGACCTGGACCGCGAGAAGGCGCTGATCCAGCTCCTGCAGGTGCTGGCAAGCCGGCGGCTCATTTCCTCGGCCCACGACGTGGCGGACGGCGGGCTTGCCGTGGCCCTGGCCGAGGCTGCCATCGTCGGGGGCCTGGGCTTTTCTGCCCGGCTGGACCCCGCCGGTCAGCGCCCTGATTTCGTGCTCTTCAGTGAGGCTCCCGGGCGGGCGGTGGTGAGCGTGTCGCCCCTGTGCCTGGGAGAGGTGCTGGCGCTGGCGGAAGCCCACGAGCTGGAAGCCGTTGTGCTGGGGCAGGTGGGCGGAGACCGCCTGCAGCTGGAAGTGGGGGGCGTCTCTGCCAGCCTGCAGCTGGAAGAGGCGGCTGCCATCTGGAAGGGGGCCATCCGGTGGGCCATGTCCTAGACGACGACAAGCCGTGCCACGAATGCGGGGTGGTGGGCGTCTACCTCGCCGAGGCGGCGGTGGGCGAACCCGCTGAGGCCGCGCGCACGGCCTTCTATGGCCTGTTCGCCCTGCAGCACCGCGGTCAGGAGAGTGCCGGCATCGCGGCGGTGGACGAGAACGGGGAAGCCCTGGTGCACAAGGCCATGGGCCTGGTGTCAGAGGTGTTCTCGCCTGCGGTCATCGAGGGCCTGCCAGGGCGCATCGCGGTGGGACACGTGCGCTACTCCACCACCGGGGGCAGCCGTCTGCTCAACGCCCAGCCCCTGGTGTTCAGTTACCTCAGGGGCATGGTGGCGCTGGCCCACAACGGCAACCTGGTCAACTACCTGGAGCTGCGCGACCGGCTGGCCACCCTGGGCTCGGTCTTCCAGACCAGCACCGACACCGAGGTAATCGGCAACCTCCTGGCGCGCTACTCGCAAGACCGCCTGGAGGACGCCCTGATCAAGACCATGATCGACGTGAAAGGGGGGTACGCGCTGGTCCTCGCCGCCCGTGACACCCTGGTCGGGGTGCGGGACCCGCTCGGCATCAGGCCCCTCTGCCTGGGGAAGTTGGAAGGGGGCTACGTGCTGGCCTCCGAGTCCTGCGCCCTGGACACCATCGGGGCCGAATTCCTGCGCGATGTTGCCCCCGGCGAGATCGTGGTCATCGACTCGCGGGGGGTGACCTCGCTCTGCGCCCTGCAGTCGCGCCAGCGCGCGCACTGCGTCTTCGAGTACATCTATTTCGCCCGCCCGGACAGCACGCTGGACGGCATCAACGTCAACCGGGCGCGGCGTGCCATGGGCGCACAGTTGGCCCGGGAAACCCGCCTGCAGGCCGACATCGTCGTCCCGGTGCCTGATTCCGGCACCTCCGCCGCCCTGGGCTACGCCGCCGAGTCCGGCATTCCCTTCGAGGAAGGACTGATGAAGAACCGCTACGTGGGCCGCACGTTCATCCAGCCCACCCAGAAGATGCGTGACCTGGGGGTGCGCCTGAAGCTGAACCCGGTGGCAGAGGTGGTAGCGGGCCGGCGCATCATCCTGGTGGACGACTCCATTGTCCGCGGCACCACCAGCCGCCAGATCGTCAGCATGCTGCGGACAGCGGGGGCCAGGGAGGTGCACCTGGTGGTGGCCTCACCGCCCACCTGTCACTCGTGCTACTACGGCATCGACACCCATCTGCCCGAGCTGATCGCCGCCCGGCTGGACGTGGAGGGCATCCGCGCCTTCATTGGGGCGGACAGCCTGCACTACCTGAGCGTGGAAGGGATGTTCTCGGCGCTCGACCGTGGCGGTGAGGGCTTCTGTGTGGCCTGTTTCGACGGCCGCTACCCGGTGCCGGTGGAAGGTGTCCGAGAAGGGGGCTGTGGCTGATGGGGGAAATGAGTTACCGGCAGGCAGGAGTAGACATCGACGCCGCCGAGCGCTCGGTGAAGTTGATTGCCCCCTGGGTGCGCAGGACCCGGCGGCCCGAGGTGCTGGCAGACATCGGCGCCTTCGGCGGCTTCTTCGCCCTGGACACCGGCAGGTTCGAACAGCCGGTGCTGGTGGCCGGCGCCGACGGGGTGGGCACCAAGCTGCGTATCGCGCACATGACGAACATACACGACACGGTGGGCATTGACCTGGTGGCCATGTGCGTGAACGATGTGCTGGTGCACGGGGCGGAGCCCCTGTTCTTCCTGGACTACCTGGCGGTGGGCAGGCTGGATCCGGCCCAGGTAGAGGCGCTGGTGAAAGGGGTAGCGGAAGGGTGCGTGCGTGCGGGCTGCGCCCTCATCGGCGGAGAAACCGCGGAGATGCCCGGCTTCTACCAGCCGGGAGAGTACGACATGGCGGGGTTTGCGGTGGGGGCGGTCAGCCGTGACCGGCTGATTGACGGCAGCGCGGTCAGGCCTGGCGACGTGGTCATCGGGTTGCGCTCGTCGGGCCTGCACTCCAATGGCTATTCGCTGGCGCGCAAGGTGCTCCTGGAGCACGCCGGCTACCGCCTGGAGCAGGTGGTGCCGTCCCTGGGCCGTACCCTGGCCGAGGAACTGCTGGAACCCACGCGCATTTACGTCAAGCCGGTGCTGCAGCTGCTGGAGGGCGTGGCGGTCTCCGCCATGGCCCACATCACTGGGGGCGGGCTGGTGGAGAACGTGGCCAGGGTGCTGCCCCCCGGGTGCGGCGTGGTCATCGAGCAGCGGCTGCTGCCCAGGGTGGCGGTGTTCGAGCTGCTGCGGGAACTGGGCGACATTGCCCCGGCGGAGATGGTGCGGACCTTCAACATGGGCATCGGCTTCGTCATCATGGTCAGGGCCGAGGAAGCCGACGGCGTCCTGCGCCGGTTGACCGCGCTGGGCGAGGAGGCCCTGGTCATCGGTCAGGTGTGCGCGGATGCCAGCGGGGTGGAAATCCGGTGAGCGGGCTAGGCGGCCGGGGTGCGCGTGCTCTGCGGCTGGCGGTGCTGGCTTCGGGACGGGGCAGCAACTTCGAGGCCATCTGCCGGGCCATCGATGCCGGGCTGTTGGACGCCCGGGTAGTGGTGCTGATTTCCGATCGGGCCGATGCTGCCGCGCTGGACAAGGCCCGCGCGCGGGGAATCGCCGCCCGTTTCCTGGACCCTGCAGCCTTCAGCAGCCGGGAGGACTACGAGCGGGCCCTGGCTGACTGCTGCGAGCAGGCCGGAGCCGACCTGGTGGTGTTGGCGGGGTTCATGCGGCTGTTGGGGAAGACCTTTCTCTCCCGTTTCCCCCTGCGCACGGTCAACATCCACCCCGCGCTGCTGCCTTCCTTTCCCGGGCTGCACGCGCAGCGGCAGGCGATAGAGTACGGCGTCCGCTTCAGCGGGTGCACGGTGCATTTCGTCGACGAAGGTGTCGATACCGGGCCCATCATTGCCCAGGCCGTGGTGCCGGTCTATCCTGAAGACGACGAGGATAGTCTGGCAGCACGTATCCTGGAGCAGGAACACCGGCTCTACCCCCATGCGCTGCAGTTGATCGCCGCGGGCCGGGTGGAGGTGGAGGGGCGGCGGGTCAAGGTCCGGGGAGAAAAGGGGGATGAGGAATGAGGAGAGCACTCATCAGCGTGTCTGACAAGACGGGTGTCGTGGAGTTTGCGCGTGGGCTGGAAGAGCTGGGGTACGAGATCGTGTCCACTGGCGGCACCTACGACACCCTGCGCGGCGCCGGGGTCAGGGCGGTCAAGGTCGCCGAGGTCACCGGGTTCGCGGAGATCCTGGACGGGAGAGTCAAGACCCTGCACCCGGCCATCCACGGTGGCATCCTGGCCCGCCGTACCCCCGAGCACCTGCGGCAGCTGGAGGCGTGCGGCATCAGCACCATTGACGTGGTGGCGGTCAACCTGTACCCCTTCCGGGAGACGGTGCAACGGCCGGGCGTTACCCTGGAGGAGGCGGTGGAGAACATCGATATCGGCGGTCCGGCCATGGTGCGTGCGGCGGCCAAGAACTTCGAGAGCGTGCTGGTGGTAGTGAAACCGGCCTTCTACCCGGCGGTGCTCGACCACCTGCGGGCGGGCGCAGTGGACGCCGAGTTCCGCATGCGCCTTGCGCTGGAGGCCTACACCCACACTGCTGCCTACGATGCCATGGTGAGCGAGTACCTGCGGGGGCTCCTGGGCATCGAGTTTGCGGACACCATGGTGATGGCCGGAGAGAAACTGTACGACCTCCGCTACGGGGAAAACCCCCACCAGAAGGCTGCGTTCTACCGCCAGGTGCTGGGGCGTTCCGGCCTTCCCCTGGCACGGCAGCTCAATGGCAAAGAACTGTCCTACAACAACATCCTGGATGCGGAAGCGGCGCTGGCGCTGGTGTGCGAGTTCGAGCAACCGGCCTGCGTCATTGTCAAGCACAACAACCCCTGCGGGGTAGCGCTGGCCGATGACGCGGCGGGGGCGTTCGAGCGGGCCTTCGCCGCCGACCCGCTGTCGGCCTTCGGGGGCATCGTAGCCGTCAACCGCGTGCTGGACGAGGCGGCGGCGGCCAGGATGGTGGAGCCTTTCCTGGAGGTCATCGTGGCCCCGCAGGTGGAGGCGGCAGCGCTGGAGGTATTCAGGCAGCGGCCCAACCTGAGGGTGCTGGAGGTGCCGACCGGGGGTGGCGCACCCTACACGGAATGGAGGACCGTGGAGGGCGGTTTCGTCATGCAGTCGGCTGACCGGGGACCGGTAGAGGTGGGTGCCATGAAGCAGGTGACCCGGGCAGGCGTGTCGGAGCAGCAGCGCCGGGACATGGTGTTCGGGTGGCACGTGATGCGCTACGTGAAGTCCAACGCCATCGTGGTGGTCAGGGACGGGGTCACGCTGGGCATCGGTGCCGGGCAGATGAACCGCGTGGGGGCCGCGCGCCTGGCCCTGGAGCAGGCCGGGGAAAAGGCGGCCGGGGCGGTCATGGTTTCCGATGCCTTCTTCCCCTTCAAGGACACGGTGGAACTGGCCGCCCGCTACGGCATCAGCGCCATCCTGCAACCAGGGGGGTCGGTGCGCGACGCTGAGAGCATCGAGGAGTGCGACCGCCACGGCATCGCCATGGTCTTCACCGGGCAACGTCATTTCAAACACTGAGCGGTTGGCAAACGGCGAGCGACAGGGACAAAGAGGTGGGTCATGGGCAAGACGGTACTGGTAGTCGGACAGGGAGGCAGGGAACACACGCTGGCGTGGAAGCTGGCGTCCAGCCCGGAAGTGGAAAGACTCTTCGCGGCGCCCGGGAATGCGGGGATAGCTGAGGTGGCGCAGTGCGTGCCCATTGCTGCCCACGATGTCGAAGGGCTGCGGCGTTTCGCCCGCGACAACGCGGTCGACCTCACGGTGGTGGGGCCGGAGGCGCCGTTGATAGCTGGCCTGGTCGACGCCCTGGAGGCTGATGGCCTGCTGGCCTTCGGGCCCTCGGCGCGGGCAGCGCGCCTGGAGGGCAGCAAGGTGTTCAGCAAGCAACTGATGCGCGCCTACGGGGTTCCCACCGCGGATTTCGCCGTGTTCGACCGCCTGGAGCCGGCGGCAGCCTACGTGCGGGAGCACATGGAGGTGCAGGGGAAGTCGCTGGTGGTCAAGGCGGACGGCCTGGCGGCGGGCAAGGGCGTGGTGGTAGCGCACTCCAGCGCGGAAGCGCTGGACGCGCTGCAGGAGATGATGGTGCGGAGGGTCTTTGGCGACGCGGGCGTGCGCGTGGTGCTGGAGGAGTGCCTGGTGGGCGAAGAGGTGAGCGTGTTCGCCCTGGTGGACGGGGAGCGCGTGGTGCCGCTGGCCGCTGCCCAGGACCACAAGCGGGTGTTCGACATGGACCAGGGGCCCAACACCGGGGGCATGGGGGCATACTCGCCGGCACCGGTGTACACCCCCGAGTTGCAGCAGAGGGTGCTGGAAGAGATCCTGCAACCGACGGCGGCGGCCATGGTGCGCGAAGGCTGCCCGTACCGCGGAGTGCTCTACGCGGGGCTGATGGTCACCGCAGAAGGCCCCAAGGTGCTGGAATTCAATGCCCGCTTCGGTGATCCTGAAACCCAGGTGGTCATCCCCCTGATGAGCTCCGATCTCTTTGAGGCCCTGTACGCGGTGGCCGGCGGCCGCCTGCACGAGGTGCAGGTCTCCTTCCTGGACGCGGCTGCCGTCTGCGTGGTGCTGGCCTCGCAGGGGTACCCCGGCGAGTACCGGCGCGGACTGCCCATCGAGGGGCTGCGGGACCTGTCCGACGACATCCTGGTCTTCCACGCCGGCACGCGCTGGCAGGACAGCCAGCTGGTCACTGATGGCGGCCGGGTCCTGGGAGTGGTGAGCCGGGCGGCCACCATTCGCCAGGCGGTGGAGCGGGTGTACGCGGAGATCCCCAAGATCCGCTTCGAGGGCATGCACTACCGCAGAGACATCGCGCGCCGGGCGCTGGAACGGTGAGGTGAGCGACGACGAA
>JARYMO010000058.1 GCA_029907055.1 Syntrophomonadaceae bacterium
AGAGGGTTGCTGCCTGGCGGGTGTTGACCTGCATGAAGCTTTCTGCCGAAATGCGGAAGGAGAGGCCGTTCAGCACTTCCCGCAGGAACGGCCCCCCGAACACCAGCTCGCACCTGCCGTGCTGGCCGCGCCCGGTCACTGCCGGCCGCCAGAACACCGAGGTGACGGAGGGGAATGCAGCCGCCACCGCTTCTGCCAGGGGTCCGGGGTGCCAGCGGCGGTCGACGGTTTCGAACACCAGCAGGTGCTGGCCCGAGGAGAGGCTCTCTCTCACCGCCAGGCGCCGCCAGGACCCTCCGGGGCCGGCGGCAGGAGGAGTGTTGGCGTCGGGATGGCTGGCCACGAAGCGCAGGATGCGGTTGACCGCCGGCGAGAAGAGGGGACAGGACTCGGCGGGGACCACCTGGTGGGTGCGCGGGGCGTGGAAGCCCAGGCGGTTGCGTCCCTGCACGAAGGCGACGTGGAACTGCCCGTGGTTGCGGTAGCACCACGGGTATTCCATGCCCAGCGTGGGCGCCACCGGCGCCTCCGTCCCGCCCAGCCGGCGCAGGGCGTCCGCCACCAGCTCGTGCTTGAGTTCCAGTTGCAGGGAGTAGCGCACGTGCTGGAACTGGCACCCCCCGCAGATGCCGTATACCGGGCAGGGCGGGACCTGCCGGGCCGGGGAGGGCTCCAGCACCTCCGCCAGTTCGGCCAGGGCGTACCGTGCCTTGACCTGCACGATGGTGAAGGCCACCAGCTCGCCGGGAATGGCGCCCGGCACGAAGACCGCGAAGCCGTCAACGCGGGCCACTCCCTGCCCCTGGTGATTGCAGCCGGTTATGGCTGCCTGGTGCCGTTCTCCGGCCCTGAGCGGTGGATTGCTCACCCCGCTTCCTCCTTTGCAGACCGCAGCGGTGCGGTATAATTGGAATAGTGCGCCTCTCCGGGGAGGCTCCGACCGGCCGGGGGGCCGGGCTGCGGGGCGGAACGCGCGCCGCGGCCACGGTCCTCCACCGGTCGCCCCACGTGCCAGAAGGAGGTTCAAGGCTTGCCATGCGCACACCACCAGCCCGTCGCGGCGGGCCCTGCTACTCACTCCATTATACGCGATGCCTGGCGTTGCTGCTGCTCTGCTTGACACCACTGGCTGCCGCCCCGCGGGCGGTGGCGGCCAGTCCTCCGGCCCTCAGCGCCGGCTCGGCGGCGCTGGTGGACCTGGCCACCGGCGAGGTGCTCTATTCCCTGCGGGCCGACGAGCGCAAGGCGCCCGCCAGCACCACCAAGATCCTTACCGCCCTGGTCGCCCTGCAGCGGGGGCACCTGGAGGACGAGGTCACCATCGGTGCAGAGCCCCCGCGGCAGGCCGGCACCCGCGTCTACCTGGTGGAGGGCGAGACCGTGACCCTGGAACAGCTCCTATACGGGATGCTGGTGAACTCAGGCAACGATGCGGCGGTGGCAATCGCCGAGCACTACGGGGGCAGCCTGGAGGAGTTCGCGGCGCTGATGAACGCCGAAGCACGCCGGGCAGGGGCTGCCCACTCGCACTTCACCAATCCCAGCGGGCTCTCGGATCCGGACCACTACACCACCGCCCGGGACCTGGCCCTCATTGCCCGCGCCGCCATGCAGTACCCGGTGTTCCGGGAGATGGTGGCCACACGCAACTGGCCGTGGAAGAGCCGCGAGTGGGAAACCACCCTGGTGAACCACAACCGGTTGCTGTGGAAGTACCAGGGCGCGGATGGGGTCAAGAACGGGTACACCAACGACGCCCGCTACACCCTGGTGGGTTCGGCCACCCGCGACGGACAGACCCTCATCGCGGTGGTCCTGGAGGAGCCCACCTCCAAGGCGGCTGATGACGACGTGATGGCATTGCTCGACTACGGCTTCAGTGAGTTTACCTCCCAGGTGGTGGCCCGGCAAGGCCAGGTGATGGCGGTGCTGCAACTGGAAGACCACCGCGTTGACTTGGCGGCGGAGAAGGAGCTGGCCATCCTCGCGCGCCGGGACGGCAGCCAGGGACCGACCGCCCAGCTGCACCTGGCCAACATCCCGCGCCCGGCCCGCGAGGGCACGCGGGTGGGGGAGATGGTCTACCGCCAGAACGGCAAGATCGTGGGCAGGGTAGGCCTGGTAGCAGTCCAGCCCATCCCCCGCCGCCCCCTGACGCTGGGAGACTGGTGGCTCATCCTCACCCTGCTGGGAGCGGCTGCGGCAGCGGCCCTCAGCGTGGCGCGGCGACGGCGGCTGGCCAGGATGCGGGCGGCCCGGGCGGCGAGGGCCCGCCTGCAGTAGCCGGGGGAGAGGTGAGGGTGCGCGGCCCCCTGTTCAGGGGGCCGCGCGGCGCGATCGGGGCAGAAGGCCGGCGCAGGGGGAGCGGCGATGGGCAGGAAGTGCTCCGTCGGCGGGGGTGCAGCGCGCGGTGAGGGTCCCCTCCCGGCCGGGCAGAGAGAAAGGCTTTCTGACGGGAGGGAGGTGTGGGCGGCCCCAGGCCGCCCGATGCTGGTATAGTTAATAGTAAGTGACGACGGTGAGCGGCTCGCGGGGCGGATGCGGCCGCTGGACACGGAGCAGGGACGGCGGATGGCGATGGGCAAGGCGGGGCCGGAAAGAGGGGAGCGGAGGCGCCGGAGGAGGACGCCGGGGACGGTACGGCTGGTGGCGGTGGTGCTGGCGCTGCTGGCCCAGCTGGCGCTGCTGGCCTACCTGGTCAGCCTGCTCCGGCAGAACGCGGTGTACCTCTACTTCTCGCTGGAGGTGGCGGGAGCGCTGGCGGCGGCTTTCATCCTGACCAGGAACCGCAATTCTCCCTCCGCCACCCTGTGGATCATCGTCATCCTGGTCCTGCCCGTGTTTGGCTACCTGCTCTACCTGATGTGGGGGGCGACCGGCATGACCCACCCGCGCAGCCGGCGTATCCGGGCCACCATCGCCGCCAGCCAGGCCTTCCTGGAACAGGACCCCCAGGTGTTCTCCGCCTTCCTGGCCCGCCACCCGCGCCGTCGACGGGTGGCGACCTACCTGCGCAATGCCGGCTTCCCGCTTTTCGCCGGCACGCGCTGCCGGTACTACCCGCTGGGCGACGTGCAGTTCCAGGACCTGGTCGCCGACCTGGAGCGGGCTGAGCGCTTCATCTTCCTGGAGTACTTCATCGTGGCCGAAGGGCAGGTGTGGGACCGCATCCACCAGGTGCTGGTGGACAAGGCCCGCCAGGGGGTGGAGGTGCGCATCCTGCTCGACGATTTCGGCAGCATCACCAAGCTGTCGGACAGCCTGGTGCGGGAGCTGTGCGCCGAAGGCATCCAGGCCCTGCGCTTCAACCCGGTGCACGTGAACGTCTTCCGGTTCCTCATCAACTACCGCAATCACCAGAAGATCACCGTCATCGACGGCAACGTCGGCTACACCGGGGGGACCAACATTGCCGACGAATACGCCAATCTTACCCGCCGCCTGGGGCACTGGAAAGACACCGCCATCCGCCTGGAGGGGCAGGCGGTGTGGGGGCTGACCGTGACCTTCCTGCAGATGTGGGACGCCGAGGCGGGACAGCGCTCCGACTACGCCCGCTACGCGCCCACCCTGCGCGTGGAGGGCGGCGGCTTCTTCCAGCCTTTCGCCGATGGTCCGGTGAACAACCCCGACAACCCGGCCCTCGACACCTACGTGCAGATCATCAGCGGTGCCGAGCGCTACCTGTACCTCACCACTCCCTACCTGGTCATCGATGACTCCATGAAAGACCTGCTGTGCGCGGCCGCCCGGAGCGGGGTGGACGTGCGCATCGTCACCCCCCGCCAGTGGGACCACTGGTACGTGCACATGGTGACGCAGTCGAACTACGAGGACCTGCTGGCGGCGGGCGTGCGCGTCTACGAGTATACCCCCGGCTTCCTGCACTCCAAGATCATCCTCAGCGATGACGAGCATGGCGTCATCGGCAGCATCAACATGGACTACCGCAGCTTCTACCTGCATTTCGAGAACGGGGTGTGGATTTGCGGGGATGAGGTGCTGCGGGAGGTGAAGCGGGACCTGCGGGAGCTCTTCGCCATCAGCCGGGAAATCGAGCTGGAGGAGTGGCGGCGGCGTCCCGCCGCCCGCCGGGTGTTGCAGGAAGCGCTGCGGGTGTTCGCCCCTCTCTTCTAGGGGTCGGGCCCCTGTTGCGCCGCGCAGCTGGTCGAGGCGAGCGGCGTCCTGATGGGCGCCGAGGCCGGCAGGCGCAGGTGGGCGTCGGGGCGCGGATGTGGTACAATACCACCATGATTGAGAGGATAGGGGACAAGCTCAACCTGCGGGTGGAACGGAGCAGCGCGCGCCTGTTCCGGGAGTGCATCGCCGACCTGGAGAGTGACCCGGCGGTGCGCGCACTGGACGACTACACCCACCACCTGCGCTTCTCGCGCCTGGAGCACTGCCTGCACGTGGCCTACGTCAGTTTCCTGGCCTGCCGGCGGCTGGGGCTGGACTACCGCGCCGCCGCCCGGGGAGGGCTGCTGCACGACTTCTACTTCTACGATTCCCGCACCACCCGCGTGGCCCAGGGGCTGCACTGCCACGCCCACCCGCGTATTGCCCTGGCCAATGCCCTCTCCCGCTACCCGTTGAACGAGGTGGAGCAGGACATCATCGCCCGGCACATGTGGCCGGTCACCGTAATTCCTCCCCGCTTCAAGGAGTCCTACGTGGTGAGCCTGATGGACAAGTACTGTGCCACCAGGGAAGTCACCTGCCGGGGGGGCAGCCCGGAGGTCACACGCTGGGGGCCGGCAGGCCTGGCCCAGCGGCTGCTGCCGCAGCGGCTGTACCGGTAGGGAGTGTTATCGGCGGGGGCGCTGGTGGAGTTCCCGGGACACACCCGGCAGCGGAACGGGCAGGGAGGGGAACAGGAGAGAGGAAGTGGCGGCCGCAACGGCCGCCATTGCTGTGTTCGGGCGACCGCGCCAGCAGCCGGGGCGAGGCCGCCAGCCATGGAAGATGCCTGCCGGCCAGAGGAGACGCATCCCACCGCGGAAAGGGGGCGCCGGTGCAACGTTCGAAGGACGTGTGCTGCAGGCAGACAGGCAGGAAACCCGACGTGGCGCGCGAATTAAGGTGGATAACGATGAGAGGCCCCGAGGGCAGCAGCACCTGGCGCGCCGGCCGCAGCGCTGAAGGGACGGCCGGGAAGCAGGGGTGTTTCAGTCCGCTGCAGGGCCAGACGGGGGTGCAGTGCGGTGGAAGAGAAGGGCATCGGGTGCTGGAAGCGGGCCATGGCGGTGGTGATGCTGGCACTACTGGCGGTGGTGGTCGCCTGCCGCCCGGTAGTGGCCGCGGGAAGCCCCAGTCCGTGGGCGCGAGCAGGAGTGGACGCCGCGCGGGACAAGGGGCTGGTCATCGCCCAGGCCGACGGGAACTACCAGGCCAACATCACGCGGCAACTATTCTGCGCGCTGGTGGTGAACATGGTGGAAAAGGCGCTGGGCCACTCCGTCCCCCCGGCAGCGGTCAATCCCTTCCAGGACACCGCCGACCCGGCGGTACTGAAGGCATACCAGCTGGGGGTGGTGAAGGGGGTCACGGCCACGCGCTTCGCCCCCCAGCAGGCCATCACCCGGGAACAGATGGCGGTGATGATGATGCAGGGGGCGAGAAAGCTCGACCAGCTGAAGGGCACCTCCTTTGCCGTACTTTCCGGGCCGGTCACGGTGAGCTTTGCTGACCTGGACCAGGTATCGGGCTGGGCACTGCAGGCCGTGCAGGAGGCGAACCAACTGGGGATCATGCTGGGGGTGGGCGGCAATCGCATCAACCCCAAGGGGAACACCACCGTGGAGCAGAGCATCCTGCTGGTGCAACGGCTTTACGACGGCATCATGAGCCACGCGCAGGAGGGCGGCCAGCCGGGGGGAGATGACAACGTGCCCAACTCCCCGCCGGTAACCATCATCAACCCGGCGGTGTTCTCAGTCCCCGAGCAGACCCCGCTGCTGCTGCGGGCTTCGCAGCTGGCCACCGACGCCGACGGAGACGCGCTGGAAATCGTGGAGGTCTCGGGGGGCACGGTGGGTTCCTGCAGCCTGACCAGCGACGGCGGCTGTCGCTACGTCTCCCGCGACATCAGCGCCGATGTCACCGACAGCCTGTCGGTGGTGGTCTCGGACGGCCGGGCCTCGCTGGCGGTGAACGTCAGGGTGCAGGTACTGGCCAGCGCCCCCTCCGGGAACGCACCCGTGCCCTTGGCTAATCCGGTGGTGCTGGCGGTAGCGGAGCGGGTGCCGCTCGCCATCCAGGCCTCCCGGCTGGCCGCTGACGGCGATGGAGACGCCTTGAAGGTGGTCCGGGTCAACGGACAGCCCACCAGCACCCCCACCACCTGGGGTACGGCGGTGGTGACGGCGGAAGGGGACTGCCTGTACACCTCGCGCGACATCGCCGCGGACGCCATCGATGATTTCCCCGTCACCGTCTCGGACGGGGTCCATGAAGCGCACGTCAACGTGCGCGTCCAGGTGGCGGCAGGGCTGGAACTGGCCCCGCTCCGGCCCACGGTGGCGGCAGTGAGCGTGACCGGCACCCCGGCCATGCACGAGACGTTGCGGGCAGGAATGGTCACCTACCTCGGGGGTATCCCTTCGCCGGCCCCCGTGCTGAGCTACCAGTGGATGGCGGCCAGTTCCCCTGCCGGCCCCTTCCTTGAGCTCCCCGGTGCTACCGGGGCCACCTATACCGCGTCGCGGGATGACGTGGGCAGGTACCTGAAGCTGAAGGTGACAGCCAGTGGCTCGGCGGGCGGCTGGGCGGTCAGCGAGGTGAAGGGTCCGGTGGGGTTCGGCTTCGCCGGCGGCGACGGCTCGGCCGCTAACCCCTTCCAGATTGCCACCGCACGCCAGTTCATGCTGCTGGACGACGTCAGTGTTCCCACCATGGACCACTATTTCCGCCTGGTGTCTGACATCACCCTGGGCCCCAACCAGTACGTGCGGCCTGCGTTCTTCGGGGTGCTGGACGGGAACGGCCACACGGTGCGCATCGACCTCGACCTGGCGGGCGAGGTGCAGAACGTGGGCCTGTTCGCCTCCACCCCCAACGTGAACCTGCCGGTCCGCATCGAGAACCTGGCGGTGGCAGGACGCATTCACGCCCCCGCTGCCAGCTGCGTGGGGGGAGTAATAGGCTACAACGGCGCCACCATCGCCGGATGCCGCTCCACGGTGACCATCGTGGGGAAGGACCGCGTGGGGGGCGTGGCGGGCACCAACCTTGGACGCCTGGAACGGTGCGCGGCAACTGGTGAGCACGTGTTCGGGAACAGCGCGGTCGGGGGGCTGGTGGGCCTCAACCTGCACGACGGCATACGGATGGACGATGGCGTGGTGCTCGACTGCTACGCGCGCAGCACCGTGCACGGCACGGGCAGGGTGGGCGGCCTGGTGGGGCATAACCGCGACGTGGTGCGCTCCTGCTACGCGGCGGGACGCGTGGACGGCGAGGGAGACCGCGGGGGCTTGGTGGGGTACAACGAGGGGGGCTGGGTGGTCGACTCCTTCTACGACCGCGAGGTGTCCGGCCGTAATGACACCGGCCGCGGCGAGCCCCGGACCACCGTCCAGATGCAGACGCCGATCACCTTCCAGGCCTGGGACTACAATCACGTGTGGCTGGTGCTGGCGGGGCGCTACCCGGAACTCAGGTAGGGGCGGCGGCCAAGACGGCCCCGGCGGGACAACTGAGATTGCCCCCAGGCTCTGCCCGGGCAGGGGGCTCCGCGTCGTGACGCGGGAGGTCGCCTGCACAGGTGTCGGAGGGGTGCTGCCGGACGGGCGAGGGTAGGCACGGGGTTACGGCGCGGGGTGGGACGGAGGTGACTCGAGCGCGGCCACCAGCGAGGAGATGATGTCGGTGGCCTGCGCGCGGGCGGCGGGGTCCTGCAGGTCGGTGCCGGCGAGGGTGGCCAGCACGATAGCGTCAATCTCCTGCGCCGCGTTGCCCTGGCGGGGGGCGGCGGCCCAGCGGTGCAGCACCTGCAGCAAGGGCCAGCCCTCGCGGCGGGTGAAGGCTTCTTCCAGCAGCTCCATCAGGCACAGCATCTCGCGGGAGGAGAGGC
>JARYMO010000059.1 GCA_029907055.1 Syntrophomonadaceae bacterium
ACTTCAAGCATGAAGGTGTTTTCTGCCATTCAGCCTAACCCTCCATTTCCTTGCCCTTCGCCGCGGCCGTGTCGATGTTGCCCACCATGTAGAAGGCGCCTTCCGGCAGGTGGTCGTACTTGCCCTCGAGGACCTGCATGAAGCTGCTGACCGTTTCCTTGACCGGCACGTAGATGCCTGGGCTGCCGGTGAACTGCTCCGCCACGTGGAAGGGCTGGGAGAGGAAGCGCTGGATCTTGCGAGCCCGGGCCACCACCAGCTTGTCCTCGTCGGTGAGCTCATCCATGCCCAGGATGGCGATGATGTCCTGCAGTTCCTTGTACCGCTGCAGCACCTTCTGCACCCCGCGCGCCGTGTTGTAATGGTCGGCCCCCAGCACCAGCGGGTCCAGGATGCGGGACGTGGAATCAAGCGGGTCCACGGCCGGGTAGATGCCGAGCTCCGCGATCTGGCGGGAGAGCACGGTGGTGGCGTCGAGGTGCGCAAAGGTGGTCGCCGGCGCCGGGTCGGTGAGGTCGTCGGCGGGCACGTACACAGCCTGCGCCGAGGTGATAGATCCCTTCTTGGTGGAGGTGATCCGCTCCTGCAGGGCACCCATGTCGGTCGCCAGTGTAGGCTGGTAGCCCACGGCGGAGGGCATGCGTCCCAGCAGCGCTGACACCTCGTTGCCGGCCTGCGCGAAGCGGAAAATGTTGTCGATGAATATCAGCACGTCCTGCCCCTGCACGTCGCGGAAGTATTCCGCCACCGTCAGGCCAGAGAGGCCCACGCGCAGGCGCGCGCCGGGCGGCTCATTCATCTGACCGTAGATGAGGGCGCACTTCTCGAGCACGCCGGATTCCTTCATTTCACCCCACAGGTCGTTGCCCTCGCGAGTGCGCTCACCCACGCCCGTGAACACGGAGTAGCCACCATGCTCGTACGCGATATTGCGGATGAGCTCCATGATGACGACCGTCTTGCCCACGCCGGCCCCGCCGAAGAGACCGACCTTACCGCCCTTCGCATAGGGGCAGATGAGGTCCAGCACCTTGACCCCGGTCTCCAGCATTTCCGTCGAGGGAACCTGGTCCACCAGGGCAGGGGGCTTACGGTGGATCTCCCAGTACTCCGTGGCCTGCACCGGCCCCAGCTCGTCCACCGGCTGGCCCAGCACGTTGAGGATGCGCCCCAGGGTTCCATCCCCCACCGGCACCCGCACGGCACCGCCGGTATTAATGGCCTTCATGCCCCTCTGCACGCCATCCGTCGGCTGCAGCGCCACGCAACGCACCACGTCGTTGCCGAGCAGCTGCATGGCCTCAAGCGTGATGTCAACTTCCACCGGGGAGCTGAATCCCGGGTCCTGGTCTGCGGTGCGAATGGTGACGGCATGCAGCAGGTCGGGCAGTTCACCAGGCTTGAAGCGAATGTCCACGACGGGACCGATAACCTGGACAACGCTGCCGATTGTTTCCTTTGCCATCGTTTACTTTCCTCCTTTTTTGAGGGCTTCTGCGCCACCCACGATTTCCAGTATTTCACTGGTGATGGCCGCCTGCCGGGCCTTGTTCATGCTCAGCGTCAGGGTGTCGACCAGCTCAGACGCGTTGTCCGTGGCATTGCTCATGGCGGTCATGCGGGCCCCGTGTTCACTGGCCTTGGACTCGAGCAGCGCGTGGTAAATCTGGCTCTCGACGTAGCGCGGCAGCAGCGACGTGAGAATGGCGTCGGCACTGGGCTCGTAGATGTAGTCGGCGAAGAACTCCCGCACGGACTCGCCGGTTTCCTCTACCTTGGGCGGCTCCAGCGGCAGCAACTTGACGATCGTGGGGACCTGGCGCAAGGCGTTGACGAAGCGGGCGTACACCAGGTAGACTTCGTCGGTGGCTGCCTCCTCGTACATCTGGATGATGTACTGGCCGATCTCTTTGGCGTGGGCGTAGCTGATGTTATCCCCCAGGTTCACGAACTCACCCTGCATCTTGTAACCGCGCTTACGGAAGAAATCACGGCTCTTGCGGCCTACGGCGGCTACACCCTTCTCTGCCGGCCGCTCGTCAGCCCTGATGCTCTCCGCGGCCAGCCGGATGATGTTGGTGTTGAAGGCGCCGCACAGGCCGCGGTCAGCGGTTACCACCAGGTAGGTGACCTTCTCGATGGACTCGCGCTTCTCCAGCAGTGGATGCCGCGCGTCGGTCGAGATCGCCGCCAGGCGGGACAGCACTTCGGCCAGCTTACCGGCGTAGGGGCGCGACGCCTCGGCCGACTCTTGCGCCTTGCGCAACTTGGCCGCCGAGACCATCTTCATGGCCTTGGTAATCTGGCGGGTGTTGCTGACGCTGCGGATGCGCCGTTTGTACTCCCTTACTCCTTTTCCAGCCATCTTCTCACCACCTACGCAAAGATGGCCTTGAATTCTTCAATAGCCTTGACCAGGGTCTTCTGGGTATCGGCGCTGATGGCCTTGGAATCAGCGATGCTCTTCAGAATCTCGGGGTAGCTGCTGCGCACGAACTTCAGGAATTCGTCCTCGAACTGGCTGATCTTCTCCGTCGGCAGGTCGTCGAGGTACCCGTTGACGCCGCAGTAGATGGAGACCACCTGCTCTTCCATCGGCATCGGGACGTACTGGCCCTGCTTCAGGATCTCCTGCACCTTCTCGCCTCGGTTCAGCCGGGCCAGGGTAGCCTTGTCCAGGTCGGAACCGAACTGGGCGAATGCCGCCAGTTCACGGTACTGGGCGAGGTCCAGGCGCAGCTGGCCGGCCACGGACTTCATGGCCTTGGTCTGGGCGGCACCACCGACGCGCGACACTGAGAGGCCGACGTTGATGGCGGGCCGGATGCCGGCGTAGAAGAGGTCACTCTCCAGGTAGATCTGGCCATCGGTAATGGATATCACGTTGGTGGGGATGTAGGCCGACACGTCGCCTGCCTGCGTTTCGATGATGGGCAGCGCGGTGATGGACCCTTCTCCCAGTTCCTCGTTCAGCTTGCAGGCGCGCTCCAACAGGCGGGAGTGGAGGTAGAACACGTCCCCGGGATACGCCTCGCGTCCGGGAGGCCGCCGCAGCAACAGTGACATCTCGCGGTAGGCGACCGCGTGCTTGGACAGGTCGTCGTAGATGATGAGGACGTCAGCGTGGTCGGTTTCCATGAACTCTTCCGCGATGGCTACGCCGGCATAGGGCGCGATATAGAGCAGCGGAGCGGGCTCCGATGCGGTGGCCGCCACGATGATAGTATAGTCCATGGCTCCGTACTCCTGCAGCTTGGCCGCCACGCTGGCCACCGTGGACTGCTTCTGGCCGATGGCGACATAGATGCAGATCATGTTCTGGCCCTTCTGGTTGATGATGGCGTCAACGCAGATGGCGGTCTTGCCAGTACCACGGTCACCGATAATGAGTTCGCGCTGGCCACGTCCAATGGGCACCATGGAGTCGATGGCCTTCAGGCCCGTCTGCATCGGCTGGTACACGGATTTGCGCCAGACCACCCCGTGCGCCACGCGCTCGATTTTCCGGTACACGTCGGTGTTGATGGGACCCTTGCCGTCGATGGGCTGTCCCAGGGCGTTCACTACCCGGCCCAGCATGGCCTTGCCGGCCGGAACCTCCATGATACGGCCGGTGCCCTTGACGATGTCCCCTTCCTTGATGTGCGAATATTCCCCCAGCAACACGGCCCCGACGTTGTCTTCTTCCAGGTTGAGCACCATGCCGACCGTGCCCCCGGGGAACTCAAGCAGCTCACCGGCCATCGCGCCCTGCAGCCCGTACACGCGCGCGATACCGTCACCGACGAAGATCACGGTGCCGACATTGCTCACTTCGACCTCAGATTGGTAGCGCTCGATCTGTTGCCGCAGAATAGCGCTAATCTCTTCCGGTCTGATACTCATTTACTTGCTCACCCCTATCGTATTAACTGACTCTCGTCTTCTTGAGGCTGTCTTTGAGCATGTCCAGTTTCTTGCGCACGCTGGCATCTATGATGCGGTCTCCCACCCGGACCTTGATCCCCCCGATGAGCGCGGGGTCCACGGAGACCTTGAGTTCGACCGTCTTCCCGGTAGCCTCCGCCAGCCTGCTCTTGAGCGCCTCGATTTCTGGGTCCGGCACCTCGCGGGCTGACACCAGGTCAGCGAACAGGACGTTCTTGAACTCGTTGGCCATCTGCTTGAACTCCTCGGCGATGGCCGCCAGGTATATCTCGCGCCGCTTGTCGACCACGACGTTGACAAAATTGGTGGTGACGGGCGACAGCTTGTCCCCGAACAGCTTGGCCACGACGTCCTTCTTTTCCTTGGGCGGCACCAGGGGATGGAACATGAAGGCCTTGAGGTCCTCGTTGCCGCCGACCACCTCCGCCACCATTTCCAGTTCCTTCTGGTACTCGTCAACCTTCTGGGTGTCCTGGGCAATGGCAAACAGGGCTTCGGCGTAGCGCCTTGCGACGCTCTTGTTCAGCATAGCAGGTCGCCTGCCTCTTTCACGAATTCCTTCACCATGCCTTGGTGATCCGCGTCGGTGAGGGCGCGGCCCAGTACCTTCTCGGCCGCCATGATGGCGAGGCTGGCAGCGGTATCCCTGAGCTCGGTGAGCGCCTGTTCCTTCTCGGCCTGGATTTCAGCCAGCGCCTTCTCCTTCTCGAGCCGGGCGTCGGCCTGTGCCTTGGCGATGATCTCGTTCTTGCTTTCCTCGGCTATCTTGGTTGCCCTTGCCACGATGTCCTGGGCTTCCTTCCGCGACTCGCTGAGGTTGTTCTGCGCTTCTCTCCTCATCTGCTCGACTTCGGCCCTCAGTTCCTCGGCGTGGCGCAGCGAGGACTCGATAGTGGTGGTCCGCTGCTCCATCATGTTCAGCACCGGGGTATAGCCGAACTTGTAGAGGATGGCGAACAGGATGAAGAAGTTCACGGCAGTCCAGCCGATCTTATAGTAGTCGGGAAACGGGGGAACACCTTCCTCGGACCCGAAGCAGGAGGTAGCCAATCCCAAGACCAAGACCATGCTGAGAAGAAGGACAGATACCACCAGTCGTTTATTCCTTCCCACGGGCATGTTACCTCCATTCCTTTGTAGCGTGATAATAGTGTTTGGGCGATGGGCAATGTCCCATTACGGTATCATCGCTCCATCGCCCGAACCCGCATCCTGCGCAGTGTCCGCCTGCTAACCAATCTTGCCGACCAGCATGAATGCGATGAGTAGGCCGTAGATTGTCAGGGTCTCGATGAACGCCAGGGTGATGAACAACAGGGTCCTAACCTGGTCTGCAATCTCGGGCTGCCGTGCAATACTCTCAAAGCATTTGCCCCCGGCGATGCCTTGGCCGATACCTCCGCCAAGCGCGCCTACTGCAACCGCCAGACCTGCTCCGATGGCGAGTGCTCCTTCCATTCCATTTCCCCCCTTTCCTGCGTCAATGCATACCCCATTGAGCAATAATGTTGAGCGGTGGAAAACCCCTAGTGCCCTTCCCCGGTAGCGGCAGCGACATAACTGGTTGCCAGGATGGTGAAGACCAGCGCCTGGATGAGCCCGGTCAGGACTCCCAGGGCCACCAACGGCATAGGTACCAGGAATGGCGCCATCAGAACCAGGAAGGAAACAATCATTTCGTGGCCAAAGATGTTGCCGAATAGACGGAGAGTCAGGGACAGTGGCCGCACCAGCTCTTCAATGATGGCCAGAGGCAAGAAGGCCGGGTGCGGAGAGATGAAATGTCCCAGGTAATGACTCCCGTGGGCAACGAAGCCGGAAATCTGGACGGTGAAGAAGACGATGAGTGCCAGGCAGGCGTTGGTGTTCCAGTCGGCCGTCGGCGGCACGAACCCGTGGATGGTAGCCGAGCCGGGGAACAGGCCGATGTAGTTCGAGGTGAGGATGAACAGGAAGAAGGTCGCCAGGATCGGCGTCCACTTCTTCGCCGCGTGCTCATCCAGCACCCCGCCGAAGAAATCGTAACAGAGCTGCACGATGGCCTCCCAGGCATTCTGCAGGCCGCGCGGAACCGCCTGCATGTTTCTCGTCGCCAGAAACGCTGTGACCCCGAGCACAATCATCACCAGCCACTGGGCTACGGTATGATCGTATACGGGCACGGGTCCCAGATAGAGAATTGGTGAGTACGACGATGCAAATATCACTCTTTTCCCCCCTTCCCTTGTGGATTCGCCACGTGTTCGCGCCCGGGGCGCTGGGCCCCGGACAGCCACCGGACCAACAACGGTGTCTTGCTGCCCCCGACAATCAGGAATGCGAGCTTCGCGAGCAGCATTCCTGCCATGGCCCCTGCCACGAAATACCCGTCATTTGTAACCCACACTGCTGCCCCCAGCAACAGCAACAGCGCGGCGTACCTTGCCCAGTAGCGCGTGGCAAGGTACCTGGGGATCCCTTCCTCGGCCCTGCGCGGCGCCTGGCGGACGGTCCTGCCCACCACAATCAGGTCAACAGAGAACAGGACTGCTCCGAAGGCCAATCCCGCCCACACCAGTGCCGGGACGTGAAACCCAAGCCAGCCTGCGGCTCCGGCCTTGCCCATCATCAGCGCGGCTCTTCTCCCTCTCCGGGCTCTCCCTCCGGGCCTTCGCCCGCGTCTTCTTCAGCGCGCACGCGAATCTTGGCAATTTCCGGCTGAAGCTCCTTCAGGCGCTCTTTCGCGGCCTGCAGGCTCTCGATGGCCTGCTGGCTGGGACCCGGCTTGGCAGCTCCCTCTTCTTCGACCTCCTCGGGCCCGCCGAAGGGCTTCGCCCCCCTGGTGCCCGCGGCGTAGTCGTACATGATCTTCAGGCCAACCGCTACCCCCAGCAGAACCCCGATAAGGGTCATGGTGTTCCCGGTCCCGAGCCTCTTGTCCAAGAACCTCCCGCCGAACAACCCGGCCGCGATTGCAACCGCCATGTTGGTGGCCATGGCCAGCGCATTGCCCATGGATTTCACCCAGCTCTGCTTCCGCGCCATGTCCTCACACCTTCGGTTGACTCAGCCCCACCCGGGCCCCCCACTCACACCAACTTGACTATTCGGCACGCGGATCGGATTTCCTCTTTTTCTCCCTATGTAGCCCGGGGATTTTTTCCCCGCCGGTGCAGACCAGTAAGCAAGGGATTCTCCATGGATCGGAAAATCCCTTTTGCGGCCACAAAATAATTTCAACCCAGATAGCCCTTACGAACCAGTTTCTCGTAGTGCTGGTCCAGGGCCTGTTCGATATCGACTCCGTAAGCCTCCTCCATGACGAACATCATGGAAATGGCCGTTTGCGCCACGTCCAGCAGTTCGCGGGTAATGACCCCCGCCACCTCGTGCTCGCTGACCTCCACCTGTTCACCGCTCATACCCCTGAGCTTGCCGATGGCCTGCGCCAGCTCGCCCGCCTCTTCCATGAGCTTCAGGGCAGTCGACTCGAGGGTAGGGGACAGGCGGTTGAGACGGGGGAGGGAAATCGACTTGGTGATCATTTTACCCACCTCTCTCGCGTGGCACTTCCACCACTTCCACCCCTGCTTCGCGCAGGAACTGCAACGCGCGGGCATCCTCGAAATCACCGCGGTGAACCACTCGCCTGACCCCCGCGTTAATCAACATCCGTGCGCACAGCAGGCAGGGCTGGTTGGTACAGTACAGCACCGCTCCCAGGGTGGAAACCCCGTAGCGAGCGGCGTTCACCAGCGCGTTCTGTTCCGCGTGCACCCCCCGACACAGTTCGTACCTTTCCCCTGACGGCACCCCCTGCTCAGCGCGCAGGCAACCGGCTTCCAGGCAGTGCTGCAATCCCTGGGGGGCCCCATTGTACCCGGTGGCGATGATACGTTCGTCCCGTACCAGCACTGCCCCGACATGGCGGCGAAGACACGTTGATCTCCTTGCCACCATGTCGGCCAGTTCCAAGAAATACTCGTCCCACGAAGGCCGTTCACAAGCGGGCAGATCGCGTG
>JARYMO010000060.1 GCA_029907055.1 Syntrophomonadaceae bacterium
CATGTGTTAGGCACGCCGCCAGCGTTCGTCCTGAGCCAGGATCAAACTCTCCAAAAAAAGTTCTCCCAGCCAGCTGAACCAGCTGTTTGTCCCTAGAATTACTCGGCCTTTCGCAAAGCCTCGTGTTACGCTCAGGTTCCGCTGTTCAGTTTCCTAAGAACCCCGCGCGCCCCCGCGCGCAAAACTAATGTTACCACCCCTCGGGGGGACTGTCAAGGAAATCTCTAGGTTCTCTCCTGCCAGTCGCCCCGGGAGCAGCGGGCTATGCTCCCTTTCTACATTATATGCAGCGAATGATTCGCCTTCAACGCCGCCCAGCCTCTATCAGCCGCTGTTGTTCAAGAATGGCCTTCCACCGCGCATCCTGATGCAGCCTCGCGCCCGTATGCGCAGTATTTCGGCTACTCGCTCTCCCCGGGTGAAACAGCAGGGCCCCCGGACGGGGGCCCTGCCAGCATCCACCACGTTTGTGCAGGCGTTATCCGGCCTTCTTCTCTCGCTTCTTACGCTCAATGCGAATGGCGCAATCAGGGCACACCTGCTCGCAGATGAGGCAGGCGATACAGCTCTCGGCGTCCTTGGGCTTGACGGCCGGGGTACCGTACACTCCCAGCGTTTCCGACCACTCGATGACGTCCGTGGGGCATTTCTCCTTGCACAGGCCGCACCCCTTGCACAGGGCAGGGAAAAGGTGAAACACCGCCTTCTCCATGTCGTACGAGAGGGCCGTGAACTGGACTTCACTCGGCATGGGCGAATTCCCCTCCCTTCAAGGCCTCCCGGGCCATTTCTATCCCCGCGTCCAATGCCTGGTAGTTCATGTCCCGCAGGGCCGGGTTCTTCTCGAACTTGTAGCCCAGTTTCTTGTCCAGGGCCTGCTTGAGCGCGTCGTAGGAGACGATGCCAGTAAGCCCTACCACCAATCCCATGACGATGATGTTAAAGACCCGGGGATGAATGGCCTTGGAGCGCTCCAGCGCGGGAATCCCCAACACCTGCTTGGCCTGGGGGGGGTAGTCCTGGGGCGAGAGCTCAAACGAAGAATCATAGACGTAAAGGGTCTGGGGGCCGGAGTACTGGTGGGTTCTGCGCACGGCACGGCTGCTCAACGCCACCACCACATCGCCGGTGTGGAACTTGGGGGCCCCGATGCGGGTGTCGCTTACCTGGATGAAGGCTACCGACACGCCACCGCGCTGCTCCAGTCCAAAATTGGGAATGTAGATGGCCTGCTTGCCCTCGTCGTATGCTGCTTCGGCGATGATTTCCGCCACTACCTGGACTCCCTGCCCCCCTTCGCCGGCCAGGGCCACCCGTGTGAGCTTTGCCATCTACTTTTCCCCCTTCCCAAACGGACTCTTCAATTCCCCCACCGGGAAGTAGGCCTCCATCTGGTCCTCGAGGAAGTCCCATGTCTGAGCGGCATTAGTCCTCCAGTTAGTCGGGCAGGTGGACAGCACCTCGAGGAACGAGAAGCCGTTGCCTTCCATCTGGTTCTGCAGGGCGCGCTTCATGAAGGTGCGCAATTGCCGGTATTTGGCTACCGTAGCGCGCGCGATGTAGGCGCCATCTGCCGTGATAGCGGCCAGCATTTCCGGCCCCTTGGTGGGGTACCCGGTCTTGGTGACATCGCGTCCGTACGGGGTTGTTTCCGTTTTCTGGCCCGGCAATGTGGTGGGCGCCAGTTGGCCACCTGTCATCGCGTAGTTGGTGTTGTTGATGAGGATCAGGGTGACCTTCTCGTCCCGGATGGCCGAGTTGAGCAAGTGCTGGGATCCGATGGAGTAGCCGCCGCCGTCGCCCATGTATCCCACGCAGAGCAGATCCGGGCGCGACCGCTTGATTCCCACCATCACGGGCGTGGTGCGCCCATGGTGAGTCTGGGTGCTGTCAACGGCGAAGAAGTTCCAGGCCAGCAACGAACAGCCGATGTCACAGCCGAAGACAGTCCGGTTCTGGATGTTGAGCTCATCTATCGCTTCCCCCAAGGCCTTGAGGGCAATCCCGTGACCGCACCCCGGGCAGAACTTGTGGGGCTTGGTGGGCGCATACCAGGACTTGGGCATAGCTGGCTGAATCACGTGGTGACCCCCTTCCTTACAGGATGCTCTTGACCTTGGCGATGATATCTTCGTCAACGATGCCGACTCCCGGCATCAGCAGCGCATCAATAGGCACCCTCTCCCCGTACAGCTCCTGCCGCAGCAGCCTCAGCAGCTGTCCCTGTGACGACTCCGCCACCAGCAGGCGGCCGGCCCCGCTCCTGCGCAGCGCCTCGCGCAACTGCTGCTGGGGGAAGGGCCGCAGGGTCACCGGGCGAAAGAACCCGGCCCTGACGCCCTCCTGCCGTAATGCCTGCACGGCATCATCAGCGGCCCGCGACACCACCCCGTGTGACACCACGATGAGCTCGGCATGATCACAGTTCTTCTCCTGCCATTCGACCACCAGGGGGGCCATGGCCTGGTAATCTTTTTCCAGTCGAAGCACCGCGTCGTAGAGCTCCTCCTCCAGGCTGTAGATGTTGCACAGGTGCTGGGGCTCACGATCCTCGCCAATGGCCCCCGGCAACCCTACCAGTGGCGTCGGTGGCACCAGCTGGATGCCGCGCTCGGCCGGGTCGTACAACTCCAGCGGCTCTCGCATCTTGGCCTGGTAGCCGTCTCCCAGCACAAAGGTGGGGAACCGGTAGGTCCAGGCGGTATTGAATGCCTTGATGACGTAGTCGAATATCTCCTGGTGGGTGGCCACGGAATAGACGATGCGGTGACCCTCGCCATTACCGCCGTACGCGGTGAGCGTCACCTCCTGCTGCGAGTAGACCACCGTCCCCGAGGAAGGTCCGCCCCGCTGCTGTATGACCGCGACCACCGGCAGCCTCATGGCTTCAGCCATGCCAAACGGCTCCTGCATGAGCACGTTGCCCGGTCCGGCAGTGGCCGTAAACGCTTTGCGACCGGCCTGAACCGCTCCGCACACCGTGAAACCCGCAGATATCTCGTCCTCGGTCTGCAGGAATTCGCGCCCGAAGCGAGGCGCCAGCCTGGTCCAGTAGTGCATGACCTCGTTCTGGGGGGTAATCGGGTAGCCGAACATGATGTCGGCGCCGGAAGCCAAGGCCGCCCACGTGACTATCTCGTTGCCGGTCATGAAGGCTTTCCTGCTCCCGGTTATCGGCTTCTCCACCATCGATACACCTCCTGTACGCTGGTTCCGCGGCCTGGCCTACCAGAGGGCCGCCGGCATGTATCTGCGGATGTACTTGACAGGCACCCCGCCGAGGTCCACTGCCTCGAGGGGTTCCCGCCAGCGTTCCTCCACCGCCAGGAACGCCACCGGCAGCCCGAGTTCCCGGGCTGCCTGCACCACCTTGCGATGACCAGCGATGATGAACTCCGGCGTGGTCTGATCCCCGAGATGGCTGTTGCTCACCAGGGCATCAACACGCCCCAGGTCGCGCACGTAGCCAACAATGTCAGCCACGCTGCTGGTCATGGGCCGGGCCGTGTTGATGACCGCCAGGACCCGCAGGTCAGGGTCAGCTTGCGCCCCCTCCACCAGGTTCAGCGTGCGGGCCCCGAATACTCCGTAGCCGATGTCGAGAATGATGACCCCTTCCCGGCGCAGCGCCCAGCGCGCCGCCGGGTGGATGCGGCCTCCGGTTTCGCCCAGCCCGAAGCTCTCCTCCTGGCCAGACCCCACGACCGTAATGCCCTGCTGTTCCAGCCAGGCCTTGAGCGGCCTCAGGGTGTAGAATGGCTCTACCGTGTCCAGGTCCACCAGCGTTACTGGCTGCCCGCAGCCGGAGAGTTCGAGCGCGCGGTTAATGGCGATCTCGCTCTTGCCACTGGCGTATTCGCCTACGTAGGCCTCGACGATCCTGGCCATGACGCGTTGCCCGTTGCTCCTTCGCCCTCGCCACCCGACTCGGTGCAATATAGAGTATCGCGATATGTAATCTAGTATAAGTTACTCTCTTGCAACCGTCAATCGTGTGTGCTATTGCGCAAATATTGCGCACATTTATCCCCCAGGCACAGCAAGCCCCGCGAGCTCCATGTCTGGGCCCTCGCGGGGCATGGGCAAGCGATTCTTTTCGCGTACACCGGCTAGAGGGTTTGCCGTCCTTCCAGCGCCCGCCGGAGCGTCAGCTCGTCCGTGTACTCGATATCCCCTCCGACCGGCAGTCCGTGCGCCAGTCTAGTCACCCGCACGCCGCTGGTCTCCATGGCTCGCGCGATGAAGCGCGCGGTCAGCTCTCCCTCCACGGTAGGGTTGGTGGCCACAATGATTTCGCGCACCTGATCCTCGCTCACGATCCTGTGCAGACCCTTCAGGTCCAGGTCTTCCAGCACTGGCTGCCGCCCACGGCGGGGGTCCTGGTTGAGGACGAAATAGCGCCCGCGGTAGCCGGCGCGCTCCAATGCCAGCACATCAACCGCGTCCTCCACCACGCACAACAGCGAGGAATCCCGCTGCTCGTCGGTGCAGATGGGGCACAGCCCCTCATCAGTGAGGTTGCCGCAGCGCTGGCAGGGCCGCACCTTTTCGCGCACCTGCACCAGGAGAGCGGCCAGTCGGCGTATGTCTGCCTCCGGCTGCCGCAGCACGTACAGTCCCACACGCTGCGCACTCTTGGGCCCGATCCCCGGCAGTCTGCCGAGTTCCTGTATCAATTGTTGCAACGGTCTGGCCAGTCCCACGGTACCCCCCTCGCCGGCTGCCCCGCAGCTGTCGCGTCCCTCTTGTCCGCCGCAATGCTCTCCGTTCCTGCCTGGTTGTTCATAACCCAGGAATATTGAGGCCTCCGGTAATCTTGGCCATTTCCTGCTTGACCATTTCGCGCGACTTGCTCAACCCCTCGTTGACGGCAGCCAGCACCAGGTCCTGCAGCATCTCGATATCGTCAGGATCTACGACTTCAGGGGCAATCGCCACCTCGATCAGCTCCTGTCCCCCACTGACCTTGACGGTGACTGCGCCCCCCCCGGCGGAAGCCTCGACCACGCGTTGCTTCAGTTCTTCCTGCATGCGAGCCATTTCCTGTTGCATCTTCTGCGCCTGCTTGACCATCTTGCCCAGGTTCCCCAAGTTGCCCAGGTTCCCAAACCCCATCGACGTTCCCCCCTACTCCTTGACCTCTACCCGGTCCTCCCCGAATACCTCTTTGGCGGTCTGCACCAGGCTGTTCCCGTTTGATTCCGGAGCCATCTGCACCAGTTCCAGTGACCACCTGCTTCCGGTCACTTCCTCCAGCACCTGCAGAACCAGTTCCCGGTTTTCCCTCTCCGCCAACTTTTCGCGATGAAAGGTGAACGCCGGGCTGAAGCCCAGCCGCACCACCCCCCCTTCGCTCCCCAACACCTGGGCCGGTGCGAGCAAGGCATGAGTAGTGACCCGTTTGTGCTTCACCCGCTGCATCACCTGTGCCCAAGGGAATGCCCCCTCTTCCCGGGCAGGGTTTTCCCGCGCTTCCCTGGCCCTGGATGCAGCTGGCCGGCGCGCCGCTGCTTCCCCGGGCGTGGGCATGCGGAGGGCTTCTCTCCCCCCTGCCACTGGCATGAGCCCTAGGAGGGCTGCTTCCAGCACGTAGCGCGGGTTGTCCTGCAACCGTAGCCGACCGGAAATGTCCATCAGCTTCTCGACCGCGGCCAGCAATGCGGTGGAGCTCCACATGGCTGCCTGTTCGCGGGCACGGGGCAGACTGTCTGTACTGATAACGGCCATCTCCATGCCCTCTCCCACCGTGCTCAACACCAGCAGATCGCGCCAGTAGAGCGCCAGTTCCCGCACCAACTGCTGTGCGTCCTTCCCCTCATCCAGCGCGCGCCCCAAGAGGGTGAGAACGCCCCTCACGTCGCCGGCCGCCACGCATCCAACCAGGTCCCCCAGGTATCCGTCGTCCACGATGCCCAGGACATCCATCACGTCTTGCTTGCGTACCTCTCCGTTCCGCAATACCAAGCACTGGTCGAGAATCCCGAGTGCATCGCGCAGGCTTCCCCCGGCCCGGCGCGCAATGGCATCCAGGGCGGCAGGCTCGACTGACCCTTGGCCCACGACCTGCTGGAGCCTTCCCACGATCTCCTCGCCGGACAACCTGCGGAAGCCGTAAATCTGGCACCGGGAGAGAATGGTGGACGGTATCTTGTGGGATTCGGTGGTGGCCAGGATGAACATCACCGAGGCAGGCGGTTCCTCCAGGGTCTTGAGCAAGGCATTGAATGCCTCCTGCGTGAGCATGTGCACCTCATCGATAATGTACACTTTCTTCTTCCCCTGGGCTGGCATGATGCGGACCTTTTCCCGCAGGTCTCGAATCTCGTCAATACCGCGGTTGGAGGCAGCGTCGATCTCGATGACATCCATGAACGCCCCGCGGGTGATTTCCCGGCAGCACCAGCACGCGTTGCAGGGCTCGCCTTCCCATGGGGCCTCGCAGTTTACTGCCTTGGCCATGATTTTGGCCACGCTGGTCTTGCCCGTTCCCCTCGGCCCGGAGAAAAGGTAGGCATGGGAAACTCTCCCCTGCGCCACGGCATTGACGAGTGCTCGCACGGTCGTTTCCTGCCCCACCACCTCGGCAAAGCGCTGCGGTCTCCAGTAGCGGTACAACGCCAGTTGCATGCCTGCTCCATCCCCCCGACTACGGGCCACAAATCGCCGTAGTAAGTTCGCCGTGCCTGCGCTCATCTCCTGCACCAGCCCGGGCACCTGTGTCCACCCTGCCTGGAGGGCACTCCGGAAACACGAAAGGTGAGTACTCCTACTCACCTGCGTGCTGTCCAAATATGCCGCGCACCTGGCCTCGAACCAGCCTTCCGAGCGTTACTCGGGTGGTTAGCTCCGCTCAGGCTCCCCTGCGGCACACGGGATTGATCCTTTAGTGCTGCTTCCTCCCGGACCTGACACGGTTCAGGATGTCCCATTGCGCAGGACCCAAACATCTTCGCCACTTACCCGAGCCGGACCCCACAAGACGGGCCCTCGGTCCAGGAATTCAACCCTGCTACAGCGGGTTGCAGGTTACAGGGCACCGCTACCTCCCCGTCTAGCGCGGCAATAGTAATTTCCCCGGCCGTGATCTGTGATAGCGAAACCGCCTTTGCCCCTGCGCTGCACGGGCAAAGGCGGGGATTCCCAGTGGCGGAGAGAGAGGGATTTGAACCCTCGAGACAGGTTTGAGCCCGTCTACTCGATTTCCAGTCGAGCGCCTTCGACCACTCAGCCATCTCTCCGCATGGATCAATGCTCTCGCTCTCTGGATTTGCGGTTGTACACGTGGCGGAGAGAGTGGGATTCGAACCCACGAGGCGGGGGTTAGCCGCCTACTCGATTTCGAGTCGAGCGCCTTCGACCGTCTCGGCCATCTCTCCTCAGGTCTTCGAAGAACGCACTCAAGAGGCTTGCACACTCATCTGCCAGCACCCCGCGGGTAACCTGGGCCTGATGGTTAAGCCCAGGGCACCTCAGGACATCCATCAACGTGCCTGCCGCCCCCGCCTTGGGGTCATCGGCCCCGAACACCACCCTGCGGATGCGGGCTAACACGATGGCGCCAGCGCACATTGGACAGGGCTCGATGGTGCAGTACAGGGTGGTCCCGCTCAGGCGCCACGTGCCCAACCTGCGGCAAGCCCTCTGGATGACCAGCATCTCCGCGTGGGCCGTGGCGTCCTGGCGCAGCTCGCGCTCATTGTGCGCGGAGGCGATAATCTGGTCATCCTTTACCAAGCAGGCGCCCACTGGCACTTCCCCCAACCGAGAGGCCTCACGGGCTTGCGCCAGGGCTGCCCGCATGTATTCTTCATCCCGCACGGGGGATTCACCGCCACATGGTGCGCCCGGGAGGACTCGAACCCCCGGCACGCGGTTTAGGAAACCGCTGCT
>JARYMO010000061.1 GCA_029907055.1 Syntrophomonadaceae bacterium
CCGCGCAGCGGCTGATCTGCCCGCCGCGGGCCAGGGAAATGGCCCCGGTTTCCTCCGACACCACCACCGCCAGCGCGTCTGATACCTCGGTGATGCCCACGGCGGCGCGGTGCCGGGTGCCCAGGCTGCGGTCCAGGCGCGGGTTGTCGCTCAGGGGGAGGAAACAGCCGGCGCCGGTGATGCGCCCGCGGCTGATGATGACCGCCCCGTCGTGCAGGGGGCTCTTGGGCATGAAGAGGTTGACCAGCAGCTGGGGAGAGACCACCGCGTCCAGCTTGATGCCGCTCTCGATGAAGTCCTGGATGCCAGTCTCGCGCTCGATGACGATGAGGGCGCCGGTCTGGGCGCGGGAGAGGGTGCCCGCCGCCTGCACGAGGTCGTTGAGGATGCGGCCGGTGTCGGTCCAGCGCTCGCTGGGGTGGGCGAAGAAGCTGCCCCGGCCCAGCTGTTCCAGCCCCCGGCGCAGTTCGGGCTGGAACACCACCGGCAGGGCGATGAACACCATGGTCCACACGCGGTCCATGACCCAGCCCACCACCTCCAGGCGCAGGTAGCGGGCACCGATGGACAGCACCAGCAGGGTGAGCAGGCCCTTGAGCAGCTGCTCGGCCCTGGTGCCGCGGATGAGCAGCAGTGCCCGGTACAGCACGTAGGCGACGATGAGGATGTCCAGTGCCGCCAGCGCCACGCGGGTGGGGTTGGCGAAAAGCCCGGAAAAGGCGGAGAAGTCCAATGTTCAGCCCCCTGTCACACGACCTGACGGCGGCTACTAGACCTATTGTACGAGTGTTGTCAGGCGGGCGCAAGCGGCGCCGCCGGCGGGGCGGGGCCCGCACCGGGAAGCACGGCGGCTGCCAGGGAGCAGCGGGCTGAAACGAAAAGAGCGTCCCCTTGTTTCAGGGTGATAAAGGGTATAGACTGACAGTGCGGGACGTTGACGCAGTGGTGCGGCGGGCCGCGAGGAAAGGAGCGTGGGAGCCGGTGAGGAACCTATGGCTGGTGCTGGGGGTAGTGGCGCTGGTGCTGGTAGTGGCACTGGTAGGCAGCTACAACAGCGTGGTGGCGATGAACGAGGACGTGCAGAGCAAGTGGAGCCAGGTGGAGAACCAGCTGCAGCGGCGGGCCGACCTCATCCCCAACCTAGTGGCCACGGTGGAAGGCTACGCAGTGCACGAGGAGGGCATCTTCAAGGAGCTGGCCAACGCGCGCAGCCGCATGATGGGCGCCGGCGGGCCAGCGGAGAAAGCGGCCGCTGACCAGCAGTTCACCTCGGCGCTGTCGCGGCTGCTGGTGGTGGTGGAGAACTACCCCAACCTGAAGGCCGACGTGAACTTCCGCCAGCTGCAGGACGAGCTGGCAGGGACCGAGAACCGCCTGGCGGTGGCCCGCATGGACTACAACAACGCGGTGCAGGCCTTCAACACGCGCATCAAGCGCTTCCCCACCATGCTGTGGGTGCGCATGCTGGGCTTCGAGCCCTACGAGTACTTCGAGGCCCAGGAGGGGGCGCAGCAGGTCCCGACCGTGAAGTTCAAGGGAACGGGGGAATAGCAGGGGATGAGCAAGATGCGATGGCGGCGGGCGCCGGCGCTGGCCCTGCTGCTGCTGGCGCTGCTGGCCTGGGCGGCGCCGCTGCAGGCGGCGGTGCAGGTCCCCCAGCCGGGGCCGGAGTTCTACGTGCTCGACCAGGCGGGGGTGTTGAGCGATTCCACCCGCCAGTACATCGTGCAGGCCAGCACCGAGCTGGAACGGCTGACCAGGGCCCAGGTGGCGGTCGTGACCATGGAGTCGCTGCAGGGGCAGGTGCTGGAGGAAGTGAGCCTCGCCATCCTGCGCCAGTGGGGGCTGGGTGACCGCCAGCTCAACAACGGGCTGCTGATGCTGGTGGTGGTGGGAGACCGCCGCTCGCGCATCGAGGTGGGCTACGGGCTGGAAGGGGCGCTGCCCGACGCCAAGACCGGGCGCATCCAGGACGAGTACATGCTGCCCTACTTCCGGGCCGGGGACTACGACAGCGGGGTGCTGGCCGGCTACCAGGCCCTGGTGCAGGAAGTGGCGCGGGAGTACGGCGTGGAGCTGTCCACCCCCGCCCCGGGGGTGCTGCCGCTGCCGGTGCAGACGGCGCCGGAGCTGCCCTGGTGGGCGTGGGCGCTCATCGGCCTGGGCATCCTGCTGCTGGTGTGGGTCGATGCCCGTTTCTTCCGCGGCTTCTTCCTGGGGCTGCTGCTGGGCAGCCTGACGCGGGGCGGGCGGGGCGGGCGGGGCGGCGGGAGCTTCGGCGGCGGCTTCCGGGGAGGAGGCGGCTGGGGCGGGGGCGGCTCCGGCGGAGGCGGCGGCAGCAGCCGCGGCTGGTGAACGAACAGCGGGAACGCGCAGCGGAGCACGAGGGGGCGCGCCATCTGGCGCGCCCCCTGTTTGTTGCCCCCTGCCGCGAGGCCGGCGGTGAGATGTTCAGCCTTCCTGGTTCGCCCGTTGCGTTCTCCCCGGCGGCGTCGCCCCCACGCTTCTTTACGCCCGGCTCCCCGACCAGGCCTCTCGCCAGGAGGGGCCAGGGGGCGGCCGATACCGCTCCCTGCCAGGAATCCCCATCCCGACACCCTGATGCTGCCAGAGGATTCGCACGACTTGTGTCGAATACCGCAACCGTTGCTGCGTTTTTTCGGGGGACGGGGGAGGAGGTGGCGCTCCACCAGTACCGCGCATCGGCAAGGCGCGGGCATATCACGGACAATGTCCCAATAACGCTTGATTGGAGGAGGAGCAGTGCAGGAGAAAGTCATGAACCGTTGGGTGGTCGTCATGGGCGCGGTGCTCATCCAGCTCTGCCTGGGCGCCGTGTACGCCTGGAGCCTGTTCAACCAGCCGCTGGTCGACAAGTTCGGCTGGGACAAGGCGGACGTCGTGGTCACCTTCTCGATCACCATCTTCGTCTTTTCTCTCTTCACCATCATCGCCGGGAAGATCCAGGACCGGATCGGCCCCCGCTGGGTCGCCACCCTGGGGGGCATCATCATGGGCACCGGCATCATGCTCGCCAGCACCGCCACCACCATCACCCAGTTGTACCTCTACTACGGGGTCATCGGCGGCGCGGGCATCGGTGCTGCCTACGTGTGTCCGCTGGCCACCTGCCTGAAATGGTTCCCGGACAAGCGGGGCCTGATCAGCGGCCTGGCAGTGGCGGGGTTCGGCGCCGGGGCCCTGGTGTTCAAGCCCCTCATCCTGAAGCTCATCGCCAGCGTGGGGGTGTCCGAGACCTTCCTCTACCTGGGCGTCATCTACCTGGTGGCGGTGGTCATCGGCGCCCAGTTCCTGGTGGTGCCTCCTGCCGGGTACGTTCCCCGCGGCTGGACTCCCCCGGTTGTCCACCAGTCCAACGCGCACCGGGACTTCTCGCCCGGACAGATGCTGGCCACCCGCCACTTCTACGTGCTGTGGGTGATGTACCTCTTCGGGGCCGCCGCAGGCCTGATGGTCATCGGCCTGGCCAAGGACATCGGCATCAACCTGGTGGGGCTTTCGGCCGCTGCCGCGGCCAACGCCGTGGTGGTGGTGGCCATTTTCAACGCCCTGGGCCGCATCGTGTGGGGCACCCTGTCCGACAAGCTGGGCCGGATCAACTCCCTGCTCTTCATGTACCTCCTGGCCGGGGCGGCCATGTTCCTCATGAGCAGCACCACCATGGACTACGCCAGCTTCCTCGCCCTCTGTTCGGCGGTCGGGTTCTGCTTCGGCGGCTTCCTCGCCATCTTCCCCACCGTTACCGCCGACTACTACGGCACCAGGCACGTCGGTACCAACTACGGCATCGTCTTCATGGCCTACGGCATCGCCGCCATCGTGGGACCCAAGATCGGGACTTCCGGTTCCATGACGCAGGCCTTCCTCATCGCCGCCTGTCTGTGCGCCATTGCCGCGGGGCTGTCGTTCCTGGTCAGAAAGCCGCCGGTCCTGGCCGCTGCCGGGGAGGGGGCCCTCTTCATCCCCGCCGACGCGCTGCCGCAGGAGAGCGAGTAGCGGGAGCGGTGATACAAATTGACAAGCAAGAGGGGCGCGCCGCCGGGCGCGCCCCTGCCTTTTCCGGGTTCCTCCTGCCGCAGGTCACTTGGCCCAGGGTTGCAGCCTGACCTGTCCGATGGCCTCCAGGCCCGGCAGCCGGTTCATCTGCACCAGCCGCTCGGACACCGTGTAGAGGACGTCCTCGATGTACAGCGAGCGCTTCACCGCCTCTTCCCACTGGGTGAAGCCGGCTTCCCCGCCGTGCTGGATGCGTCCCTGCAGGGTAATGCCGTTCTGGGGTGAGACGGCGAAGACGTACGCCCCCTGCCAGGGCCCGGGGTAGGGGGAGCGGTCGGGCCGCTCCATGATGTAGTAGGGGGTTTCTACCGTGACCGGCAGCACCAGCAGGTTGCGGGCGCGGCTGAAGAGCAGTGCCTTGGGGTCGCGCAGGGCCAGGGAATCGGAGTAGCCCTCCACCACGTACTTGGAGATCTCCCGCGGCTGGGCCGGGTTGGAGACGTCGAAGAGCGAGAGCTTGAGCCCCGGCACCGGCACCGGCGGGGGTATGATGCGGGGGGCCACCTCTGCCCGCAGCCCCGGGGAGACGTTCACCGCGGAGTCCTCCTGCAGCAGCGGCACGGGGACCGGCACCGGTGCGGTCTCCTTGCCGATGCCGATGAGGTGGGTGTCGTCGTAGGGGTGCAGGTAGTCAGAGTAGCCGGGGATCTTGAGCTGGCCCAGCATCCTGGGCGCGGTGGGCTCGCTCACGTCCAGCACGAAGAGCGGGTCCACCTGGCGGAAGGTGACCAGGTAGGCGCGGTTGCCCATGAAGCGGGCGGAGTAGATGCGCTCTCCGGGGGCCAGGCCCTCCAGCCGGCCGATGGTCTCCATCCTGGCGTTGAGCACGAAGACGTTGTTGCGGGTGGTGGATTCGCCGCTCAGCAGCCAGCCCTGGGAGGTGGTGGCTATCCGGAAGAAGCCCCGGTGCTCGTCCATCGAGTACTGGTTGAGCACCTGCCCCGGCACCTCGCCCTGGGCCCGCCAGGTGACGGCGTTGCCAGCGATGACCAGCTTGTGCACGGTGGTCTTGTCGCGCTCCCGTTCCAGGTCGCGCTGCCACTTCTCGCGGAAGGCCCGCACCTTCTCCTCCAGGGCCCAGGCGGCGCCGTAGTCCAGGGTGTCCATGTAGGCGGTCAGGATGTCCTCCGCCCGCTGCAGCTTCTCCAGCACCCCGGCCGGGGAGTTGCGCACGGAGCGCAGGCGCTGGGCCACCGGGGCCGGCACCAGGGTGGCCAGGCCGTCCAGCAGGCGGTTGGTGAACAGGCCCAGGTCGGGGGTCTTGACGTTGGTGAGGTAGAGGGCGCTGGGGGAGGCGAAGACGTTCTGCGACACCCCGGTGAGGAAGGTGGTGCTGCCGGTCTCCTGGCGGTCGTCGCGGACGTTGAAGGAGAACACCTGGGTGTAGCGGTAGGAGTAGTCCGGGCAGTCGAAGTAGTAGATGCGTCCGGGGGGGACCACCTTCTGCAGCCCGTTGGCCTGGTAGGCCGGGAGTTCAAAGCGGCCGTCGCGCTCGGTGACCGGGGTGGTGGCCACTACGTAGGCGTAATCGCCGATGAGGCGGGAGCTGACGTAGCTGCCGGGCAGGCTCAGGGTGCGGCGCGGCTCGATGTTGGCCGGGTCGCTGACGTCGTAGACGCGGGCGAACATGCCGCTGCCCTCGGCGGGGATGCCGAAGACCACCAGCCGGTCACCGTGGATGAAGAGCTCGGTAGCGGTGCCCTGCCCGCCGATGCGGGCCAGCACCTTGGCGTTGCCCGGCGGGTAGGCGGAGAGGATGACCACCTCTCCCCCGGACACCACGTACAGGCGGGAGCCGTCGCTCTTGACCAGGTCCGCCTCGTCCACCCCTTCCACCTGCACGTTGGTGCGCGAGTAGTCGACGGTGGCGGCCTGCGTCTTGGCGGCATCGGCGGCCGGGGCCGGGGCGCGCTCGGCGACGCCGGCTTCGGGCAACGCCATGTCGGTCACCGGCCCCCGGTACACGACGCCGTAGCCGAACTGGCGGGCGATCTCCATGTTGCGGCGCAGGTAGTCGTCCAGCGCCTGGTAGCTGGCGAAGGTCTGCGGGGCGGCAGCAGCGCTGGGAGGCGGTGCGGCGGCGATGCCCCCCAGGGCGATGCACAGCACCAGCGCGGTGGCCAGCGCCAGGTAGCAGTGTGAGCCTCGTTTCATGTTCTCTCCCCCTCTCCGGCCCGCGGGTGCGCGCCTTTGCCAATAAGTACGCGGCCTGCCGGCGGCAGCTTGCACCCGCTGGGCGGTGGGGTGGCGCCCGGCTCATTCCCCGCCCGGGAACGCCTCCTGCCAGCGCCACACCTGCCTGGCCACCACCCCCACCGCGTTGCCCCGCCGCTGCGCCATCCCCTCCACCACCAGGGGGCCGTGCTGGGGCGCGAAGATGCGGTGCCCGCAGCGCTGGTAGACGTCCTCGAAGACGGTGACCTCGATGAGGCCGAACTCGTCCTCCAGGGACATGAAGACCGTGACGCGCCCGCTGCGCGTGGGGGGCCGGTGGGGGCGAAAGAGCATGCCCGCCACCCTGACCGGGCCCCCGGCGGGCAGGGCGGCCAACTGGCGGCTGCTGAGGAAGCCGGCTGCCTGCAGGCGCCGGCGGAAGCCCTCCATCACGTGCCCGCGCACGTCCATGCCCAGCAGTTCGAACTCGTCGCGCCGTTTCTCCGCCTCGCTGAAGTCGGGGAGCTCCAGTCCCGCCGTGGCGGCGGGAGCGAAGTCCAGCCCCCCCTGCCCGGGCCCGGCCTGGCGCGCCTGCAGGCAGGCCGGCAGCAGCACCAGCAGGCGGCGGCGGTTGGCGTCCAGGGAGTCCAGGGCCCCGCAGCGGATGAGGCTCTCCAGCTCGTCGCGGGCCAGCTCCGTCCGCGCCACCAGGTCTTCCAGGGAGGAAAAGGGACGGCGGGCCAGGATGCTTGCCACCCCTTGCCGGCTGAGCCCCTTGATGCGGGTGAGGGGGATGCGGATGCCTTTCCCCTCCACCTCGAACTTCTCCCCGCTGAGGTTGAGGTGGGGAGGGAGGATGGCAATGCCCCGCCGCCGCGCCTCGTTGCCGATGATGTACGGGGGGTAGTAGCCCATGGGCTGGTTGCTGAGGATGGCGGCGTAGAATTCGGCCGGGAAATGCCGCAGCAGGTAGGCGGTCTTGAAGCTGGTGGTGGCGAAGGCGGCCGCGTGCGCCTCGCAGAACCCGTAGCTGGCGTAGCCGGCGATACAGCGGAAGATCTCCTCCGCCAGCTCCCGCTCCACCCCGTTGGCCACCGCCCGCGCCACGAACACCTCGCCGATCTCCTCCATGGCCCGGTGGGAGCGGGCATGGGTCATCACCCGCCGCAGGCCGTCAGCCTCGCCGGGGGTGAAGTTGGCGATGGCGGTGGCCACCTCGATGACCTGTTCCTGGAACAGGATAACGCCGTAGGTCTTGCCCAGGATGGCCTCCAGTTTGGGGTGCAGGAAGCTCACCGGCTCCTTCCCCTGGCGGCGGGCGATGTAGGGCTCCACCATGTTGCCCTTGATGGGACCGGGACGGATGATGGCCACGCTGGCCACGATGTCCTCCATGTGGGAGGCCCCCAGCCGGGCCTGCAGCGCGCGCTGGGCCGGGCTCTCCAGCTGGAATACGCCGATGGTCTGCCCGCTGCTGATGAGCTGGTAGGTGGCGCGGTCGTCCAGCGGGATGCGCTCGTAGTCGAAATCGGCGCCGCTGCGCCGGATGGAGGCGACGGCATCGTCGATGGCCGACATGGTGCGCAGGGAGAGCAGGTCCAGCTTGATCAGCCCCAGGTCC
>JARYMO010000062.1 GCA_029907055.1 Syntrophomonadaceae bacterium
CATCGCTGCCTCCCTCCTCACAGGTAGCCGGTCACCAGCAGGTCTTCCCCGATGCGCTCGATTTCTACCTCGCGCAGGGCGATGGCTTCGCAGGCCCGCTGGACGCCGGAACCTCCCACCGGGGAGGGTGCGCGCTCGCCCCCGAAGATGCGGGGGGCGATGAACCAGAACACCTTGTCGACCAGCCCCGCTTCCAGCAACCCGGCGTTGACCTGCGCTCCGCCTTCCACCAGCACGCTGGTCAGCTCGCGGGCGGCCAGCGCCTCCATGATGCGGGCCGGGGGCACCAGTCCTTCCTCCGCCTCCAGTTCCAGCACCTCCACTCCCGCCCGCGCCAGCCGTTGCGCCCTGGATGCATCGGCCCCCCGCGCACAGACCACGATGGTGCGCTGGCGGCGGGCGGTGGTGACCACCCTCGATTCTGCCGGGATGTCCAGCCAGCTGTCCAGGATGACCCGCACCGGGTCCCGGGTCCCCGGCGCGTCGAGCCTGGTGTTCAGGAGGGGGTCGTCCTTGATGACGGTTCCCGCCCCCACCAGGATAGCGTCGTAGACGTCGCGCAGGCGGTGCACCCTCTGGCGCGCCGGCACACCGGTAATCCACCTGGAGTCGCCGCTGCCGGTGGCGATCTTGCCGTCCAGGGTCATGGCGGTCTTGAGGGCCACGAACGGCCGCTGGCGCGTCACGTAGGTGAAGAAGAACTCGTTCAGCCGCGCGGCCTCGCGCTCCAGCAGTCCCACCTCCACCTGCAGGCCCGCATCCCGCAGCCTCGCGATGCCCCGCCCGCATACCCGCGGGTTGGGGTCCTGGGTGGCCACCACCACCCGCCTGACGCCGCTGGCCAGGATGGCGTCGACGCAGGGAGGAGTCCGCCCGCGGTGGGAACAGGGTTCCAGGGTCACGTACAGGTCAGCCCCCCGGGCCTGCTCCCCCGCCCGCCGCAGCGCATGTACCTCGGCGTGCGGGGTGCCGGCCTGGCGGTGGTAGCCCTCTCCCACCACCAATCCCTCGCGCACCACCACTGCCCCCACCGCCGGGTTGGGGCTGGTGCGGCCCAGCCCGCGCGCTGCCAGTTCCAGCGCCCGGCGCATGTGACGTTCATCTTCGTTCATGCCAGGCCCCCCTAAACCAGCAAATGAGAAAGCCCCGGAACGGTCCTCCGGGGCTCTGCGCACGCGACACCATGGGGGCAGGGCTGGCCCTGTCCAGGGCATGCTCCCCCCTGTGCGCTCCTTCTCCCATCCAGACTGTCACTGTCGGCTCCGGACTCTCACCGGATCCTGCCCTGAGGCTCGCGGGCTGTGGGGCTGTCCCCTTCACCGCCGGTAGGGAATTTCACCCGTCCCCGAAGGAGATATGTGCCCTGCCGCGGCAGGGCTATTGTGCTCATGATAGCACTGGCCTCCGGCAGGGTCAAGCGCGGCGGGGGCTGCCGGGCTCGGCCTGCCGGGCCTGCAGGTTTTTGAGGGCGGCGACGGCGGCAGCGGGGTCAGCCGAGCCGAACACGAAGGAGCCGGCCACCAGTACGTCCGCACCCGCCTCCAGGCAGGCGCGTGCCGTTTCCAGGTTCACCCCGCCGTCCACCTGCAGGAAGGCACCGCACCCGGCCCGGTCCAGCAGGGCGCGCGCCTGCCGCAGCTTGTCCAGCGAGGAGGGAATGAATTCCTGGCCCCCGAAGCCAGGGTTCACGCTCATCACCAGCACCAGGTCCACCTGGTCCAGCACGTACTCCAACCCCGCCAGTGGCGTGGCCGGGTTGAAGGACACCCCCGCCCGCATCCCCAGCCCCCGTATCGTCTGCAGCACGCGGTGCAGGTGCGGGCATACCTCGGCGTGCACGGTGACCAGGTCCGCTCCCGCGCGCTGGAAATCGGGGATCAGGGTTTCGGGCCGTTCGACCATCAGGTGGACATCCAGCAACAGTCGAGTCCGGCCACGCAACGCCGCCACCACCGGTGGCCCCAGTGTCAGGTTGGGCACGAAGTGACCGTCCATCACGTCGATGTGCAGCCAGTCCGCTCCCGCTGCTTCCACCGCCTGCACGTCCCGCGCCAGGTGGCCGAAATCCGCCGCCAGGATGGAGGGAGCCACCAGGGTCATCGAAAACACCTCGCATTCTCTATCACCTCGGCCAGGAACGCACGGTAATGCTGGTACCTGCCGGGAGCAATGCGGCCCGCCTCTACTTCCGCCTTCACCGCACAGTCTTCCTCGCGCGCGTGCAGGCAGTTGCGGAACCGACAGCGGGCGGCAGGGGCCTCGAACTCGGGGAACAACGCGGCCAGCTCAGCCGGCCGCATGGGGGGCAGGTCGAGCACGCTGAACCCTGGCGTGTCAGCAATCCATCCCCCTCCCGGGACCCGGCACAGCTCCACGTGGCGCGTGGTATGGCGTCCCCGCCCCAGCTTGCGGCTCACGTCACCGGTGGCCAGCCTGAGTTCCGGGATCATGGCGTTCAACAGGCTCGACTTGCCCACCCCCGAGGGTCCGGCCATGACCGCCACTCGTCCGCGCACCGCCTCTGCCAGCTCGTTCAGCCCGTCACCGCGGACGGCCGAGGCCGCCACCACCCGGTAGCCCACGGTGGGGTAGTAACTGCGCACGAACTCCGCCTTCAGGCTCTGCTGCAGGTCGCACTTGTTGAGCACGACGACCGGCTGCAGGCCGCGGTGCTGCACCAACACCAGCAGGCGGTCCAGCAGCACCAGGTCCGGAGACGGTCGGTCCGCGGCGAACACCACCAGCACCAGGTCGATGTTGGCGACTGGCGGCCGCTGCAGTTCGCTGTGCCGCGGCAACACCTCCTCCACGACGCCGCGGTTGGCCTCGCGCAGCGAGATGCGCACCCGGTCGCCGGTCAGCACCCGCGTGCGGAGCTTGCCCCGCAGCACGCACTCGCGCACGCTGCCCTCCTCGTCCTCCACGTAGTAGAAGCCGGCGTAGTTCTTGAGCACCAGCCCTTGCCGCTCCGCTCGCGCCATTCCACCACCCCTGATGTCCACGGACGCGCCTTTACCTGCGACGACGGCATCACACCCGGTACCGCTTGAAGAACTGCCCGTCGAGGGTCACTTCCACCGTGGCCGGACCGTAGCTGGTGAACTCCACGTCCACCCGCTCGCCCCCGGGCCGGATGTCGGAGAACACCTCCCTGACCCCTTTCACGTCGCTGACCGTCACTACCACCCGGTAGTACTGCTGGGCGGCCGGCAGGGGCACCTGGATGGAAGAGGTCTGCTCCTGCGGTCCCGGCCCGTTACTCACCACAATCCCCACCTGCGTGCCCGTTTCCACCGTGGTCCCGGCGGCGACGGTCTGGCGCACCACCTGCCCGGCGAAGTAGCGTGCGCTGTCCTCGCGGGTGATGTCCCCCAGGGTCAACTGGCGTTCCCTCAACAAGGCCTGCGCGTTCTCCAGGGTCATGCCCACCAGGTCCGGCACCTGCGTCTGCTGCACCTGCTTGCCTTTGCTGACGGTGAGGCTGACCGCTCCGCCCAGTTCCACCTGCTGGCCGGAACGGGGTTCCTGGGCAATCACCGTGTCCTCCGCCGCCCGGTCATCGAACACCTTCTGCACGTCCCCCACTTCCAGCCCGGCGTTGCCCAGCAACAGGCGCGCATCGTCCAGCGTCTCGCCCACCAGGTCCGGCACGTCGACCATGTTCTTGCCCTTGCTCACTACCACCTTGACCTCCCGGCCCTCCTTGACCCGCGACTGCGCCGGGGGGTCCTGGGAGATGATGCTGCCCTTCTCCACCTCCGCGCTGAAGTCCTCGCCTGCCTTGGTCATGGTCAGCCCTGCCTCCTGCAGGCGCTGGTACGCCTCGCTGGCACTCAGTCCCTCCACCAGCGGCACCACTACCTCCCTGCCGAAGATGGACCCCCGCAGGCCAAAGGTGAGACCGGCCACCAGGCCAATGACTCCCACCACCAGCATGGCCACCCCCAGCGGGCTGAGAACGCGTTTCCGGCGCGGCATGCCTTCCTCCTCCTCCGGGCGCGCGGGCCTGGCAGAGCCCTTGCGCAGAATCCCGCTCCGTCGCCCGCCGGCAGGCAGCGACAGGCCCTGCATGGCGGCTTTCATGGCGGCCGCCGACTGGTAGCGGTCGCCGGGGTGCTTGGACATGGCGGTGAGCACCACCGTTTCCAGGCTGACCGGGATGGACGGGTTGAGCGCCCGTGGCTCGACGGGGAGCTCGTGAATGTGCTTGAGTGCCACCGTTACCGGGAATTCGGCATCGAAGGGCACCCTGCCGGTCAGCATTTCGTACAGCACGCAACCCAGCGAGTAGATGTCGGTGGTCCGGTCCAGCACCGTGCCCCGGGCCTGTTCCGGAGAGATGTAGTAGACCGAACCCATGATGTTGCCGCTGTGGGTGATGGTGCCGCTGGCGGGAGCCCGGGCAATACCGAAGTCGGCCACCTTGACCGTTCCGTCCGCCGTCACCAGTATGTTCTGGGGCTTGATGTCCCGGTGGATGATGCCCTTGGCATGCGCCTGCTCGAGCGCATCGCAGATCTCGGAGGCGATGCGCACCGCTTCGGCAGGCTCCAAGGGAGCATGGGAAGCAATGTACTCCTTGAGGGTGGTGCCCTGCACGTACTCCATCACGATGAAGTAGCGGCCATCGTCTTCGCCCACGTCAAAGACGTTCACGATGTTGGGATGCGACACCTGGGCGGCCGCCTGCGCCTCGCTGCGGAACTTGCGCACGAAGCCCTCATCGCGGGCGTACTCCTCCTTGAGAATCTTGACTGCCACGATGCGGTCCAACAACGTGCAGCGCGCGCGGTACACCGTAGCCGTGGCTCCATCGCCGATTTCTTCCAACAGCTCGTACCTGTTGTGAAGAAGCACCTTGTCCACTGCGTCACCCTCCCGTCCAGGTCATACCTGGATTAACACCGCGGTGATGTTGTCATGCCCCCCGCGGTCCAACGCCATGGCCACCAGGGGGTCCAGCGCCTTTAGACCCCACCTGGCCACTGCGTGCTGGATTTCTTCATCGGCCACCAGGTCCGTCAGCCCGTCCGTGGCCAGCAGGACGTAGCTGCCGGTGGCGATGGGCTCGGTGAAAAAGTCAATCTCCACCTGGGGCTCCATGCCGAGGGCCCTGGTCAGCACGTGGCGGTAGGGATGCCTCCTGGCCTCGTCGCGGGTCACCGTTCCCGCCTCGGCCAGGCGCTGCACCAGGGTATGGTCCCGGCTGACCTGCTTGATGCTGTCCCCGCGCACCAGGTAGATGCGGCTGTCCCCCACGTTGGCGGCGTAGAGCTGGTGGTCTTCTACTACTGCTGCCGCCAGGGTGGTGCCCATGCGCAGGCCGGGAGGGTCGTTGCTGCCGCGGGCGTACACCTCGCGGTTGGCCGTTTCGATGGCCTGCTTCAGTCCACGCACCGGCTCGCTGCCCTGCACGTAGGCTGCATCAATTGCCTCCACCGCCAGGGAGGCGGCCACGTCTCCGCAACGGTGGCCGCCCATTCCGTCACACACCACGAAGAGGCGCCGATCGGGTGCCAGCAGGTACCTGTCCTGGTTGCTGGCCCGCACTCTCCCGGTTTCGCTCCTGGCCACCGCCCGCATCTTCACTCTGCACCCCGCCTCAGCACTGGATTTCGCGTTCTGCCTGCGGATGCCTGCGCCTGGCCCTGCCGGCGCGCCACCGCCCGTGGCTGCTCACTCTCTGCTTGTTCTGTGCGCCGGGGCCGATTTCCTGCCCCGGCCTGGTGCGTTTTTCGCCCGCAACTGCCCGCAGGCAGCCTCGATGTCGCTGCCGTGCTCCTGCCGCACCGGCGCCCTGACGCCGCCGGCTTCCACTTCCCGCTGGAAGCGTCTCACCTCCGCGGCCGAGGGCCGTCGGTACGGTGACCCGCTCACCGGGTTGTAGGGGATGAGGTTGACATTCGCGCGCAACGACCGCGCGAAACGCGCCAGGGCACGGGCATCGCCATTCGAGGTGTTGACCCCCTCCACCAGCACGTACTCGAGGGTGATGCGCCGCCCGGTGCGCGCGAAATACTCCTGCAGGGCCTGCTCCAGCAGTTCCAGGGGGTACTTGCGGTTCAAGGGCACCAGCACGTCGCGCACCCGGTTGCTGGCGGCATGGAGGGACACCGCCAGGTTGACCTGCAGCCCCTCCCCGGCCAACCGCCTGATGCCTTCCACCTCTCCCGCCGTGGAGATGGTCACGTGTCGCTGCGCCATTCCTACGGCAGCCGTATCGGTGAGGATACGCACCGCCTTGAGCACCGCCTCGTAGTTCAACAGCGGCTCCCCCATGCCCATGAATACCACGTTGCGGATGACCCCGGTCTGCTCCTCCCGGCGCAGCAGGCCGCGCGCCAGCAGGTACTGGCCGACGATCTCGTGCACCCCCAGGTTGCGCCGAAAGCCGGACATGCCGGTGGCGCAGAGCGGACACCCCACCGGGCACCCCACCTGGGAAGACAGGCACAGCGTAAACCCCGCCTTCCGCGGCTGGGGGATGAGGACCGTCTCCACCGTCAGCCCGTCCTCCAGTCCCAGCAGCAGCTTGCGGGTGCCATCCCGCGACTGCCGCTGCAGCTGCAGGACAGGAAGCGTGATAGTGACGCTCTCTGCCAGCCGACGCCGCAAGGTCAGCGGCAGGTCAGTCATGGCTTCCACCTCTCCCGCTCCCTCGCGGTAGACCCAGCGACAGACCTGGCGCCCGCGGTAGGCCGGCTCCCCCATGCGCACCAGCAGCTCCTCCATCTCCCGGCATGTCAATCCCACCAGTTCCACCGTCATGCGCCAACCCTCCTCATGCGGGCGATGAACATCCCGTCGGTGCCGTACCGCGGCGGGAAAAGGGTGACGAAGCCAGCCGCCGCGGCCCCCTCGTCCTGGTCCTGGAACGGAAAGAACCCCAGCGGCTCCCGCAGGTCTTCCAACCTGAACCTGCGGTCCGTTTCCAGCAGCCACCGCACCGCCTCCTCGTTCTCCTCCGGTTCCAGGGTGCAGGTGCTGTACACCAGGACCCCTCCCGGCCTCACCATCCCCGCCGCCGCGGACAACAGTTCCCTCTGCAGGGAGGAGAGCTGTGGGATGTCCTGCTCGCGGCGCTTCCAGCGCAGGTCAGCCCGCCGGCGCAGCACCCCCAGGCCCGAGCAGGGCGCGTCGAGCACCGCTCCGTCTCCTGCCTGCCATCCGGGCGGCAGGCCCTCCCTGACATCGGCGGCCAACGCCTCCACGATGGTAACGCCCAGGCGCGCACAGGCGACCCGCAACTGCTCCAGCCTGGCCGGCTGGGATTCGATGGCCCTGACCGTCCCGCAATTCCCCATCAGTTCCGCCAGGTGGGTGGTCTTGCCCCCTACCCCGGCCGCCAGGTCGTACACCACTTCTCCTGGCCGCGGAGAAAGCGCCGGGGCCACCAGCATGGCCCCCTCGTCCTGCACGTAGCACCACCCGCGGGCGAAGGCTTCCAGCTGTCCGGGACCGCGCGGCAGCGAGTGCACCCTCACCGCCCAGGGGACGAGGGGGCTCGCTTCGCACTCGCACCCCTCCCCGCGCAGGGCGGTCAGCAGTGCGTCGCGCTCCACCCGCAGGCGATTGACGCGCAGGCACAGGTCAGCGGCCCGGTTGTCGAAAGCAAGGAGCTCTTCCGTCTTCTCGCTCCCGTACCGCTGCAGCCAGCGCACCACCAGCCACTCGGGGTGGGAATAGAAGGTCGAGAGGTAGGCGACCGGGTCCTGGCGGCGGTCGGGGAAGACGACCCGTTGCCTATCG
>JARYMO010000063.1 GCA_029907055.1 Syntrophomonadaceae bacterium
GCACTACCTCTGATTATACTGCAGGCTCCTGCGCCCCGCCTGCTGCCAAACAGGCCACCACCAGGGAGACGCGAAAAAAGAGGGGGCTCCCCCCTCTGCCTTCTCCTTCCCCTTGTGGGTTGCGCTGCCGCCTGCCCTGCCGACCCTAGTCGAGCACGTACACCTTCACCGTGCGCCGACCCCAGGACAGGCACTGGGAACGGCTCTCCAGGAACACGTCAATGCGGTTGCCCTTGATGGCACTTCCCACGTCAGCGGCGCGGGCGAAGCCGTATCCCTCCACGTACAGTCGACTCCCCATCGGTATCAAGGACGGGTCGACTGCTACCAGTCCTACTGCCGGCGCCAACCCTGACGCCGTGCGCCGACCGGTATACGTGTAGGCCGTGCTCTCTGCCAGCAGGGCCCGGGAAAACTCCAGGCGGGTCCCTCCGCGCGATACCGCCGTGATGGTGCCCATTGCGATGACTCTGGGCACCGCCTGCCGCACGGTCCGCCGCGAGAGCACGCTGCGGGCCACGGCCACTCCGTCGTGGTACACGGTGCGCACCGCCTGCTCCACCACGCCGTCCTGCCCCCGGCGCAGGGTCCGGGTCAGCCCCCGCTCCAGGGTAGGGTCAGCAATGCGCTGCACCTCGCAGGGGATGACCTGCTTGGTCACCTCTATGCGGCTGACCACCCTCACCACGCGGATGTCTCTGCCTGGACGGGTCACACTGCCGGGCGGCGGAGTCACGATATCGGCCGGGCCCAGCCGGAAGCCCGCCATCCTCACCGCTTCCCGCACGGGAACCGGGGGACTGACGATCTCCACGCTCCTGCCATCGGCCACCACCCGCGTCGCGAAGGCACGTTGCACCGTAATACGGGTTCCCTTCGCTACGCGCGCCTGCAACCCGGGCTCCACCCGGTCATGAGCTCCCACCCGGATATGTTGTTCAGCCAGAACGTCTGCCACGGTCTTCTCAAAAGTGAGCCGGGTTTGTTGCCTGCCGTCTGCCTCAACGGTGACGTCCTTCACCTGCCAGAACCAGAGCCCGCCCGCCAGAGCCACCACCAGTAGCAACGAGCCCCACCTGGCCCCCCGCTTCTCTTTCAAGAACTGTATGGGTACCCCCTCCTAACCGTACTTCAATTCTAACGGCCTTCACCGGAGGGTGTCAACCGAACATCCCTTTTACAGGTATTTGAGGATAATGGAGGAAGGCGCGGGGGTGCGGCTCAGGGCAACGCCAGCACCTGGCGGGTGTTGCGTGCGGTGAGGTAGGCGATCTCTTCCAGCGGCTTGCGCCGGATCTCCGCCAGCTTGCGGGCGACCTCCTTCACCAGCAGGGGTTCGTTGCGCTTGCCGCGGAACGGCTCGGGGGCAAGGTAAGGGCAGTCGGTTTCCACCAGTATGCGCTCCAGCGGCAGGTGCGCGGCAACCTCCACCGGCCGGCGGGCGTTCTTGAAGGTGAGCGGGCCGGCAAAGGAGATGTGAAACCCTTCCTTGATGAGGTCCAAGGCCAGGGGCAGACCGCCGGAGAAGCAGTGCATGATGCCCCCGTTGCGCCCTCCGCGCTCGCGACGCAGGATCTCGAGTACTTCCTGGTGGGCGTCGCGGTCGTGGATGACTACCGGCTTGCCCAGTTCACGGGCCACGGCCAGCTGGGCCACGAACGCCTGGCGCTGGGTATCGCGGGGCGACAGGTCACGGTAGAAGTCGAGCCCGATCTCGCCGATGGCCACCACCTTGGGGTGCCGCCCCAGCTGGTGCAGCCGCTCTTGCGCACGCTGATCCAGGGTGCGGGCGTCGTGGGGATGCACCCCGACCACCGCGTACAGGTCAGGATAAGTCTCGGCCAGGGCCACGGTCTGTTCCGAGGAGGCGATATCGTACCCTACGCAGACAATCTTGTCGATGCCGCCGGCGAAGGCCCGCTGCAACACCTCGTCGCGGTCACGGGCAAAGGCCTTGTCCTGGATGTGCGCGTGGCTGTCCACCAGCATGCGCGGTTCCACCTGCACCAGCTCCCCCCCTTCCTCAGCTCGCCGGCACGCGCCCACCGAGGCTCTCCACCCCCTGCGTCCGCCCTGCCCGCCTCGCTGCCTGGTGGCCGCTACTTGACGCGGCTGCCTGATGGCACGTCGCGGTCCGGCACCACGACCCCCAGCACCTCTCCGTCCGACGCTGCCAACAGCATCCCTTGCGACTCAACTCCCCGCAGCCGGGTGGGCTTAAGGTTGGCGACCACCACGATCTTCTTGCCGATCAGGGCTTCTGGTTCGTAGTGCTGGGCAATGCCCGCCACTACGGTGCGCTCTTCATCCCCCAGGCGCACCCGCAGCACCAGGAGCTTGTCGGCCTTCTTCATTTTCTCGGCCGACAGCACCTCGGCCACCCGCAGGTCGAGGCGCGTGAATTCTTCGATGGAGATGAGCCCTGCTTCCTGGGGCTGTTGCCCGGGCTCCCCGGCCGCGGCCGCCTCCTCCAGGTTTTCCCTGGCCGCGGTGTCGATACGCGGGAACAGCGCCGGACCCTTGCGTACCTGCAGTCCGCTCGGCACTGTCCCCCAGCGGCCAGCCTCCTCCCAGGTCAGGGAATCGGGGTCCTCGAACACCGCCAACTGCTCCTGCACCCGGCGCGGCAGCGTGGGCATGAAGGGTGCACACATCACGGTGATGGCGCGAATGGCCTCGACCAGGGTGCAGAGCACCATGTCCAGCTCCCCCTGCCGGCCCGCCTCCTTGACCAGCAGCCAGGGAGCACTCTCGTCAATGAACTTGTTGGCCCGCCCCACCAGCCGCCAGATGGCCTGCAGCGCGCTGGAGAAGTCGAGCCGGTCCAGCTGGCGCTCCACTTCTTGCTTGGTGGCCAGTGCCAGGTGGACTATCTCGGCAGCGCCGCCGGTGGGGGCCGCGGCCGCAGGCACCCTTCCCTGCCGGTAGCGTTCGATCATGCCAATGGTCCGGCTGACCAGGTTCCCCAGGTCATTGGCCAGATCCGAATTGATGCGGGCCACCAGCAGGTCCTCGGAGTAGGTCCCGTCCATGCCGTAGGTGAGTTCCTTGAGCAGGTAGTAGCGGATGGCGTCGACGCCGTAGCGCTCCACCAGCACCATGGGGTCGACCACGTTGCCCTTGGACTTCGACATCTTGCCTCCCTCCAGCATGAGCCAGCCGTGCCCGAATACCCGCTTGGGCAGGGGCAACCCGGCCGCCATGAGGATGGTAGGCCAGATCACGGTGTGGAAGCGGACGATGTCCTTGCCTACCAGGTGCACGTCCGCCGGCCAGTAGCGACGGAACTTCTCCTCGTCGCTGCCGTAGCCCACCGCGGTCAGGTAGTTGACCAGGGCGTCAAACCATACGTAGATAACGTGTCCGGGCGCGGCCGGGATGGGGATGCCCCACTGGAAGGTGGTGCGCGAAACGCACAGGTCTTCCAGGCCGGACTTGATGAAGTTGACCATCTCGTTGCGGCGCGACTCGGGCTGGATGAAGTCGGGGTTCTCCTCGATGTGCTGCAGCAGGCGGGGTGCATACTTGGACATGGCGAAGAAATAGCTCTCCTCCTGCGTCAACTCCACCGGGCGGTCACAATCCGGGCACTTGCCATCCACCAGTTGGCGCTCGGTCCAGAAGGCTTCACAAGGCGTGCAGTACCACCCTTCGTAGCGGGCCTTGTAGATGTCGCCCTTCTCGTACACCTGCTGGAATATCTTCTGCACCGCCTGCCGGTGGCGCTCCTCGGTGGTGCGGATGAAGTCATCGTTGGTGATGAGCAGGGTCTGCCACAGCTTCTTGAAGTTGGCGACGATGCCCTCTATGTAGTCTGCCGGTTCCATGCCCTTCTCCCGGGCGGTGCGCTCGATTTTCTGTCCATGCTCGTCCGAACCGGTGAGGAAGAAGACGTCGAACCCCTGCATGCGCTTGAAGCGGGCCACGCAGTCAGCCGCCACCGTGGTGTAGGCATGGCCGATGTGCAGGTTGTCACTGGGGTAGTAGATGGGGGTGGTGATGTAGAAGGGGGTCTTCGCTTCCATCGCCGCCAATCCCTCGCTTTCCTGTGCTTGCTGTTCACCTCCGGCGCCCCCTGAGCGCGGACCCAGACAGGGGGCCCGGCGCCCTGCCTGCGCCCCCGGGAGAACCGTTTCCATTCTACCGCAAAATCTGGGAGGCATACAGGGCCTTTCCGCTCCGTGGCGAATGGTGTCGAAGTAGCCGCGACCCCTCATCAAGGTGGCCAGGACCGAAAAGTGCTTGACTGTTTCTGCCAGCTTTGGTAGGGTGGCTGTAGACAATTTGTCGAATTTTGTTGAGAAGGGAGGGTCAGCCATGATGAAATCGACCGGCGTGGTCCGGAAAGTCGACGAGCTGGGACGCATTGTCATTCCCATCGAACTGCGGCGCACCATGGGCATCGAGGAAAAGGATGCTCTTGAGATTTACGTGGATAACGAGAAGATAATCCTCAAGAAGTACGAGCCTGCTTGCATTTTCTGCGGGAATGCGGAAGAGGTGCAGAACTACCGCGGTAAGAATATCTGCCGCGCGTGCCTGGCGGAAATGGCCAAGTACGTGCAGGAGTGAGCCGGGTCAGTCTTCCCGCCTGGCCAACCACCGGTAGATGTCCCGGCGAGGGATCCCGTACTGGAGCGCTTTCATGCGAAGCGCTTCTTTCTTTTCCACCCCTTGCGCCAGCAGGGCCTCTACCTCGGCCCGTACCTGTTCTGCGCTCACCCGGGCCGCTTCCCCCCGGCTTCCTTCCAGCACCAGCGTGAACTCTCCCCGCGGCGGGTGCTGACTGAAGTGCTCGCGCGCCTGGGAAAGAGCGCCCCGGAACACCTCTTCGAAGCGCTTGGTCAGCTCCCGCGCGACGGTAACACGTCGGTCGCCCAGCACCTCCTCCATGTCAGCCAGCGTCTCCAGCACGCGGTGGGGGGCTTCGTAAAAGACCATGGTGCGCACTTCCCCGCGCAACTCTTGCAGGAAGGCCCGCCGCCGGGCTGCCCGCGGCGGCAGGAACCCTTCGAAGGTAAAACGGCTGGTGTCCATACCCGATATGGCCAGCGCGCACACCAGGGCTGACGGGCCCGGAATAGCGGTGACTGCCACCCCCTCCTCCACCGCACGCCGCACCAGGTCACTGCCGGGGTCGGATATCCCAGGGGTCCCGGCATCGGACAACAGGGCTACGTCATGCCCCTCACGCAGCGTTTCCAGCAGCTCCCCTTCCCGCTGACGGCGGTTGTGCTGGTGGTAGCTCAGCATCGGCGTTCGGATCCGGTAACGCCTCAGCAGCTTGGCGGTCTGGCGGGTGTCCTCGCACGCGATGAGGTGCACGTGGCGCAGCGTCTTCAGCAGCCTGACGCTCACATCCTCCAGGTTCCCTATAGGAGTCGCACACAGGTACAGGACCCCGGTCGGGACCTCCCTCTCCGTCAGTCCCGGCACCCCCTTTCACGTTTCTCGGCCCCGCCGCTCTTCTGGCCGCCCCGCCCACGGGCGGCCACTCCGATCCTCAGCCCCCTGGGCCTGGTTCCGGCAGGAGATAGCACTCCAGCAGCTCATCGGAATACCGGCCCTCCTCCCCGTACACTACCAGGAGGGGGAGTTCCTCCGTGGCCGCGGGCCCCCGTTTCGCCTCCACCAGCACCAGGTTGGGAGGCGCCCCGGGGCGCGGGGCTACCATGCGCACGCGGGCCAGGGACAGGCCAAGGGCGTGCGCCAGCCTGACGATCTCAGGCAAGCGCGCCGCCCGGTGAACCAGGGCCAGTCTCCCTCCCGGCCTCAGCAGCAGGGCAGCCTGGGCCAGCAAATCCCCGAGGGTGAGCGCCAGCTCATGCCGGGCCAGGGCCAGCTCAGGCGCCCGCGGCAGCTTCCCGCTGCCCGCAGGCCAGTAGGGCGGGTTGGACACCAGCAGGTCAAAGCGGCCGGCGCCCAACAGGGCCGACGCCCGCCTCACATCCCCTTCCACCACCGTGACACGTTGCTGCAGCCCGTTCAGCAGCACGCTGCGCCGGGCGCGGTCGCACATGGCGGGCTGGATCTCCAGGGCAACGATTCGGCATGCTGGCTCCCTGCGCGCCAGCAGGATGGACACCACCCCACAGCCGGCTCCCAGGTCAGCGACCATGTCTCCCGCCCTGACGCCGGCGAAGCTGGCCAGCAGCACCGCGTCCAGGGAGAAGCGGTACCCCTGCCGGGCCTGGATCACCCGTCCGCCCCCCCACAGGTCGTCCACGGTTTCGCCGCGGTCAGGCACTACGCTTCGCTCTGTCTCTCCAGGAAGTTGACGCAGAACAGGCACTCTCCCTCGCGCAGGCGGCCGTAAGCGACCGGACACACGTGGTATCCCTCGCGGTAGAGAGAGGCCAGGCTGGCCGTTTCCTCCCGCGGCGCCGCCTTGGGCTCCTCGGACCCCGTCTCTGAAGCCGCCACCCTCGCCTCCAGCAGTCCGACCCGGTCGCGCAGCTCAGCGACCTCCCGCAGCAGATCCCGGACCAGGTTTGCGAGCTCCTCCACCTTTCTCTCCATGCTTCTTCTTGGTCCCCTCTCCGGTGTCGTACAGCTGGGACTCGTATTTCAGGCAGCACATGAGTCGGCCACAGATGCCTGATATCTTAGTGGGGTTCAACGACAGGTTCTGCTCCTTGGCCATGCGAATGGACACGGGGGCGAAATCAGTCAGGAATGACGCACAACACAGCACCCTCCCGCAGGTGCCGATTCCTCCAAGCATCTTGGCCTCGTCGCGGACCCCGATCTGGCGGAGCTCGATGCGGGTCCGGAACACCCCGGCCAGGTCGCGCACTAGTTCGCGAAAATCCACCCGCCCCTCGGCGGTGAAGTAGAAGACGATCTTGCTGCGATCGAAGGTGTATTCCACGTCGACTAGGTTCATGGGGAGCTTGTGTTCACGGATCTTGGCCTCCGCCACCGCATAGGCCTCCGCCTCGCGCACCTGGTTCTGGCGCACCTGGGCCTCGTCCTCCGCGGTCGCCTTCCGCACCACCCGCTTCAGCGGCTGCACCACCTGCTCGGGCGGCACCTCCCGCCGGGCTAGCACCACCTGGCCGTACTCCACCCCGCGCGCCGTTTCCACGATGACCTTGTCGCCCTTGGCGAGTTCGAGGTCCCGCCCGTCAAAATAGTATATCTTGCCTGCTGGCTTGAATCTCACTCCTACCACTGCCGGCATCCACCTACTCCTCCCTCAGCGCCCGCTGGATCCCAATGCCCATGGCGACCAGCACCAGCAGCGGACTGGCCGCAGTCGTCAGGCGCGTCCGTGCCTCGGCCACCGTTTCCAGCGCACGGCCCGCGCCAGATGTGCCTCCCCTGGCCAGCTCCCCCGGGGAACCGTTGCCCTGGAACAGGACCGCCGCCATGTCCCCTCCGTACCTGGTGACCATGACATCACGCACCGCCACTTCCAGGCAGTCGAGAAACCGCTGTCGCGCCACAGCGTCCCGTTCCAGGTCCTCCGCCTTCTCCCATACCGCCAGTCGATCCCCCGCTGCCAGTCGATGCAGGTACTGGTATGCCTCCCCCATCGTATCCTGCAGGTCGCCGCCTTCCAGCAGCTGGCGCGCCCGCACCAGGCTCCCCCGCGCCAGCGCTGCCGCACGAACCGCCTGCTCCCCGTCGAACCCCTGTCGGCGAAGGATGGCCACTATCTCCGCCTGCGGCAGCGGCCGAAACCGCACCTCCTGGCAACGCGAACGCAGGGTCGGCAGCAGGTCTTC
>JARYMO010000064.1 GCA_029907055.1 Syntrophomonadaceae bacterium
CGACCGGAGTGGCCAAGGCCTTCATCGACTTCGTGCTGAGCGACGAGGGACAGGCTATCCTGGGCGAAGAAGGCGCCGTTCCGGTCAAGTAACACCGGCGCAACCTGACACCAACGCGCCTGCCCCACCGGCAAGGCACTGAGCCTCCACCGGCCGTGACCCAGGGAGGGGGCCCCGCGGGGCCCCCGCGGGCACGGACCAGCCGTGCCGGGACGGGTAATGCGCGAGGGGGAATTCTCCGATACCTGTAGACAGCGGTAGGGCCGAGCGCGACGAGAAAGGAGGTGCGGCATGACCAGGGAGCAGATTGACGAGATCCTCAAGAGCATCGGGCTGGAACGGATTGACCCCCACGAGGGCAACCAGCCGGTGCCCAGGCCGGAAACCCTGCAGGAACTCCTGGCCCTGAGGTAGAAGAGCCGTCACGATTGAGCTGACGGCTCTTCCCGTTTTCCATTCCCACTTGCCCTCCCCAACCGCTCTCCCCTGCCTGCGCGGCCTCCCGACCCCCGTTGCAGGCCGGTTGCGCGGAGCACGCCCTGGGTTCCTTCCTGAAGCGAAGCGCGCGGCCCCTGGCATCACTGCCCGGGGTAAGAGGTCATCCTTGGTCCCCCTGCTGAAACAAAAAGAGCGTCCCCTTGTTTCAGGGTGAGAGGCGGGGAAGCAGCCAGGCCATGTGCTGTCCCAGCGTACGCATGGTGCGAATGCCTTCGAGGTCGCTGTCCACGTCGCCCGGCAACAGCCCGATGCCCATGTTCCAGTAGTTCGACCCCACCACGATCATCTGGCTGATAAGGAAGAAGTGGTTGATGGTGTCGAAGGCGTGGATGGCACCACCGCGCCGGACCGCGACCACCGCAGCCCCCGGCTTACGCGCGAACATTCCACCGTTGGCCAGCGCTACCATTCCCGCCCGCTCCATCAAGGCCTTCAGCGAAGCGCTCACGTCGGCGAAGTAGGTGGGTGAGGCGAGGATGATGCCATCGGCCTCGTCCATCTTGGCGATGAACTTGTTGACGGTATCGCTGGTCACCGCGCAGCGACGGTCCTTGTTCTCGTGGCATCTCATGCACCCCCGGCAGCCAGGCACGGTTCGTCCGGCCAGCTGTAGGAGCTCCGTTTCAATGCCGGCCTTCCGCAGTTCCTCGAATACGACCCCCACCAGGCGAGCGGTATTGCCGTCACGGCGGGCGCTTCCGTTGATTGCCACAACCTTCATCGCTGCGCATCCCCCTGTCCTCAGCCTGGGGCGACGTGCGTTGCCCCTGATCATGATTCGACTGCGCCGCCTCCATTCCTGCCGCCCGCGGGCCCCTTGGCGCCCATTGCGCCCCCGTCTCGTTCGGATAATTAACCGTAATGTCTATACGGTCACCTACCTGCGAGGTCAAGGCGCGTGCCGCCTGGCCCCTCACCCGTCCTGCCCCCGGTCCCCTCCGGCCACCGGGGCTGGACTCCCGGTCGGTGGGCCGGCCCCGTGCTCACCCGGGGCGCACGCCCCTGCCTCGAGCGTTGCCGGCGGCGGCGGAAAACAGGAAGACCTACCCTATCGGCGGGGAGACGGAAGAGGTACACTGGAAGCGGGAGGAGGGGACACCGTGAAGAAGTGGTGGGCCATGAGGCAGCCCGTCAACACCTGGACGCACTTCGTCACCTTTCTGGCCGCGCTGGTGGGCATGGTTGCCCTGCTGGTGCTGAGCCGCGGCAGTGCGTCCGCACTGATTACCATGAGCATCTACGGGAGCAGCGTCATCCTGCTCTACGGAGCCAGCTCCCTGTACCACTGGGTGAGCACCACGCCAGGGCGTCAGTTGGTGCTGCGCAAGCTTGACCACGTGGCCATCTTCCTGCTCATCGCCGGCACCTACACCCCGGTGCTGTACTACGGTCTGGAGGGCTGGTGGCGGTGGAGCATGCTGGCCGCAGTGTGGACGCTGGCAGCCACCGGCGTATTCCTCAAGCTGTGGTTCATTCATGCCCCCCGCTTCGTGTCCACCGCCTTCTACCTGGCCCTGGGCTGGCTGGCGGTGGTGCCGCTGTCCCGGTTGGTGCACACCCTGCCCGGGGAGGCTGTTGCCTTCATGGCCGCGGGTGGGGTAGCCTACACGCTGGGCGCGGTCATTTACGCGCTGCGCTGGCCGGATTTCCTCCCCGGGCGGCTGGGGTTCCACGAGGTGTTCCACCTCTTCACCAGCACCGGCTCTGTGCTGCACTTCGTGATGATGCTCTACCTGTTACCCACCTGAGGCCCCGGGGGACAGCGCCCTTCCTGACCGGACGGCCGGGCGGGCAGCAAAAGAATCCCCTGGCGGCGGGGGTTGCCCACGCCAGGCCAGGGGCAGGCCTTGGTAAGGAGGTTGTGGCCCTGGGCCTTTGGCTGCGCCGGCATCAGGTGCCGGCGGTGGCCATCAGTTCTCCGGCCAGTCGCCGTGCGATGCCGGCCAGCGGGTTGGGGTCGATTTCCTCGATGCGACCCTGGTCAATGCGACGCAACAGGTCCGGGTTCCACGGCAGGCTGCCAAGCCAGGCGATGCCCATGGCGGCCGCGGTTTCCCGGCCCAGGCTGGGCCCGAATATCTCCATCTCCGTGCCGCAGTGCGGGCACTGGACGCTGCTCATGTTCTCGATCAGGCCCAGCACGCGGGTCCCGATCTTCTGGGTCATCTTGACGGATTTCTTCACTACCATTGACGCCAGCTGCTGCGGCGAGGTGACGATGACCACCCTCGACACCGGCAGGCTCTGCAGGACCGTCAGGGGTACGTCTCCCGTCCCCGGAGGCAGGTCGACCAGCATGAAATCCACCTCGCGCCAGTCGGTTTCACCCCAGAACTGTTTCACCGCCCCCGCCAGCAGCGGCCCCCGCCACACCACGGGGTCATCCTCCTGGGGCAGCATGAGGTTGATGGACATCACCCGGATGCCCGTTGCGGTTTCCGCCGGCTGCAGGCCGTATGGAGTCACCCCGGGTTGTCCGCGCAACCCAAACGCGCGGGGCACGCTGGGGCCGGTGATATCAGCATCCAGGATGGCCACCGAATACCCCAGGCTGCGCAGGCTCATCGCCAGGAGGCCGGTGACGGTGGACTTGCCCACCCCGCCCTTGCCGCTCATCACTGCCACCACGTGCTTGACATCGTTGAAACATCCCAGCAGGGCGTCTTCGACGGACCTGCCCGCCTCGGCAACCCCCTGCTGGCCACCGCCTGTCCGTTCCTCCACCATCTGCGTGTACCCGCCTTTCCAAAGGTCGTGCGGCCGCGTGGTCGGCCGCCTGGTCACCCCGTTCCACCGTCTTCAGGCCCTGTCCCGCTCTTCTTCTCCGCCGTTGCCGGCATCTGCCTCGCTCAGCTCGCGTTCGCACCGCGGACACACGGCCGTATCCGGTTGCAGCCGGTCAAAGTCGCATCGCGGGCAGCGGTGCGCGTCCGCCGCCAGGTCATAGCTGCCCCCCTCGATGCGCAGTGCTTTGCCGTCCACCAGGACTTCGGCGATCTTGCGCCGGGCGTCCACCAGGATGCGCTGGAAGGTGGGCCGTGACACTCCCATCCGCTCGGCGCAGTCCTCCTGGTCGAGGCCCAGCAGGTCCTTGAGGCGGATGGCTTCCATCTCTTCGACCTTCAGCAGCACTTCCTCCAGTTCCCGCGCCGGGATCCCGGCCGGCTTGAAATAGGCGCACAGGGGTACGAACCCCACCCTGCGCCGCTTGGGATATCGCGGCACCGTTGTTCCTCCATTCCCGCGGCTGACGAGCACTCGCTCACCGCAATTCTCTCACTCGAATGAGCATATGTCAATAACATGGTGGGGCCGTCACGGCGGGCAGAGCCGCAGACGGCCCGCAGCTAGCGGTTCAAGCGCCATATGGAGTAGTTGAGGGCCATGGCCAGGCTGACCCAGGCCAGGTAGGGGACGAGCAGGAGTGCAGCGGCGGTGCTGACGCGCAGCGAGGCCCAGATAGTGGCCAGGATGGCCAGCCAGAGGGGCACGATGACCACTAACCCGGCCAGGGGGGACCTCAGCCCGAAGAACGCCGGTGACCACAGGGCATTGAGCACCAGCTGCACGGCGAACCAGGTCAGCGCCACTGCTACCGCGTGGCGGTGAATGCCTTGCCTCCAGAGCAGGAAAGCTGCGGATCCCATCATAGCGTACAGGGTAATCCAAACTGGGCCGAAAAGCCACTGCGGGGGAGCGAACCACGGCTTGAGGAGCGGTTCGTACCACCCGCTGATGGCGGGGGCGGTGAACCTGGCCCCCACCAGTCCCACCAGTTCGCACCCGAGGATGCAGAGAGCCAGCAGGAACACCTCGCCCACCTTCATCACCAACCCTCCTTTTCTTGCGCAGCCGCCGCGCCATCCCGCCCACGGCAGCCGCGGGTCTTCTGCAGCATGCAGAAGGCCCGCACGTGTCTACCACCCGCAACCCACGCCGCTGGAGTCTCATCAGGCGAGGGCTGTCGTCTTTACTCGATCATACCACGCACCCCTGCCGGCGGCGCCGCTCGATACCATCCGCTCCACAGGCAACCTGCAGGCGGTTGACAAACGCAACCAGGTTGCAATAATGATCCCATGGCACAGTCAGACGTCCTTCTCACTGAACTCAAGTCCCACGGCTACCGCCTGACCCGGACCCGCCGCGCCCTGCTGGACGTGTTCTGCTCCCTTACCTGCCCGGTGCAGGCCCCGGAGCTGGTGGCGATGCTGGCCGCGCTCGGGGTCCTGGTCAACAAGACCACGGTCTACCGCGAGCTCGCCTTCCTGGAGCGGGCCGGAATGGTGCACCGCGTCCTGCTGGCGGATGGTCTCACCCGCTACGAGCTGGCGCGCCAGGAACACCACCACCACCTGTTCTGCGTGCGGTGCAAGGCAGTCAGCCGCGTGTGCCTCGACGACAGCATCTGTGCCGTCAGCGACGCCATCCGCCGCCAGTCCGGCTTCAGGACCATTGCCCATTCCATCGAGTTTTTCGGCATTTGCCCGCGCTGCGACGAGGGAGAGAGGCAGGAATAGGAGGCGCGCATGTACGAGATATTGCTGGAATCGCTGGTAGACAGCGCCCGGATGGTGCCCTTGCTGTTCCTGGTGTACCTGGGCATCGAACTGCTGGAGTATCGCTACGGCAGCCTGGCGCAGCAGCGCATGCAGCGGGCGGGAATGGCAGGCCCCGCTCTGGGGGCGGTAGTGGGAAGCCTGCCCCAGTGCGGGTTCTCAGTGCTGGTGACTGCCCTGTATACCCAGCGCCTGGCCACCCTTGGCACCCTGATGGCCGTCTACCTCTCCACCTCCGACGAGGCGCTGCCAGTGTTGCTGGCCCATCCCGCGCAGGCTCACGTGGTGCTCCCCTTGATACTCGTCAAAGCGGGGGTGGGCCTGACGGCCGGCTATGCCATCGACCTCGTCTTCCGCGCCGCGCGCCGCTCCACCCTGGCCCACGCGGACGCCTGGGCGCGCGGCCGAGATGAAGAGCACCACCACCATCACGTCCAGACCGTGGGGTGCTGCGGGCACCGTACCACCCCCCGGGATGCCGGCTTCCAGGGACGGGACCTACTGTGGCACCCCGTGCGGCACACCCTCAAGATTTTCGTCTTCGTCTTCGTGGCATCGTTCCTCATCCGCTATAGCCTGGAGCAGCTGGGGACGCAATCCCTCTCCGTCCTGCTGGACGGGCATCCCCTGGTGCAGCCCTTCCTGGCCGCGCTGGTGGGGCTGATTCCCAACTGCGCTGCCTCGGTCGCCCTGGCCGAGCTGTACGTCGAGGGCGCCATCTCTTATGGGGCGACGGTGGCCGGACTGTGCGCAAGCGGTGGCCTGGGCCTTCTGGTGCTGTTCCGGGAGGAGCCTGACCGACGCGCTGCCGCGGCCATCGTGGGGCTGCTCTTCGCCATCAGCGTGCTGGCGGGGACCCTGGTCCAGGCGCTGACGTGACCTGTGCTGGCGTGACGCGCGGATATGGTCGTGGAGGGTGGGGACTGGGCTCAGCCCTGGTGACGCACGCGCATCAGGCGCATGCCGTTGAGGGTGACCAGCAGCGAACTGCCCATGTCCGCCGCTACCGCCAGCCACAGCGTCAGCATTCCCGGCACGACCAGCAGCAGCACCAGCCCCTTGACCACGAGTGAGAAGGCGATGTTCTGGACAATGATGGCGCGGGTGCGCCGGCCCAGGCGGAGGGCGTAGGGCAGGCGGGCGAGATCATCTCCCATCAGGGCGATGTCCGCCGTCTCCAGGGCCACGCCGGTACCCGCCGCCCCCATGGCAATGCCCACCGTGGCTGCCGCCAGCGCGGGCGCATCGTTGACGCCGTCTCCCACCATGGCCACCTTGCCGTAGGCACCCACGAGCTCGCGCACGGCCATCGCCTTGTCCTCCGGCAACAGCTCGGCGCGCACCTCGTCGACACCGGCCCTGGCCGCGATGGCCCGGGCCGCGGGTGCAGTGTCGCCCGTGAGCATCACCACGCGGGTGATGCCCGCCTCGCGCAGTGCGCGGATAGCCTCCCGGGCTCCCGGCCGCAGCGCGTCGGCGAGGGCGATGACCCCGATAACCTTCTCCTCGTCACCCACCGCCACCACCGTGTTGCCTTCCTCCTGCAGCCTGGTCACGATTTCCTCGGCGCCCGCCAGCGAGAAGCCCTGCAGGTTGAAATACCGCGTGCTGCCCACTCGATACCGTTGCCCCATCACCGTGGCGGCAGCCCCCAGGCCCGGTACCGCCTGAAAATCGCTGGCCTCCGGTATCTGGGTGCCCGTGCGCCTGGCGTGCTCAAGGATAGCGGCCCCCAGCAGGTGTTCAGAGCGCATTTCGATGGCGGCTGCAATGGAGAGCACCTGGGAGGGCGTCGCCTCACCGAGGGCGACCACGGCGGTGACCTCGGGCCGTCCCACCGTCAAGGTGCCGGTCTTGTCGAAGGCCGTTACCGACAGGACCCCGAGCTCCTCCAGGTGCGCACCTCCCTTGATGAGCACCCCGTAGCGGGCAGCAGTGCCGATGGCAGCCACGATGGCCACCGGCGTCGATATCACCAGGGCACAGGGGCAGGCCACCAGCAGCATGGCCAGGGCCTCGTAGAACCACTTGGCAAAGGGCTGCCCGCCCAGCAGGGGGGGCAGGACCGCGACCAGGCCGGCGGCGGTGATGACTGCCGGGGTGTAGTAGCGTGCGAAGCGGTCCACCAGCTGCTGGGAGGGAGCGCGCTGGGCCTGGGCCTCCTCCACCAGGTGGACAAGCCTGGCCATGGTGGTGTCGTCACCGCGCCGTGTCACCCTGATCTCCAGGGAGCCGTGTTCGTTGATGCTGCCCGCCAGCACCGCGTCACCCTCCAGCTTGGCCACCGGGACCGACTCGCCGGTGATGGGGGCTTGGTTCACCGATGATGAGCCGGCCAGCACGGTGCCGTCCACCGGGATCTTCTCCCCCGGCCGCACCACCACCACGTCCCCCGCTTCCACCTCCTGCACCGGCACCGCCTGCAGTTCTCCATCCCTTCGCACCAGCGCCTGGGTGGGAGCGAGCTCCACCAGCGAACTGATGGCACGGCGCGTCTTCTCCAGCGTGTAGCCCTGCAGGGCGTTGCCCAGGGAGAAAAGGAAGACGACCACGGCCGCCTCCTCGAACTGCCCGATGCCCAGCGCCCCGAGAGCTGCCAGGCTCATCAGCACGTTCATGTCCAGCCCGCCCGTGTTCCGCAGCACCGCCAG
>JARYMO010000065.1 GCA_029907055.1 Syntrophomonadaceae bacterium
CTGATGGGGGTCATGGGGGCCTTCGTTTTCGCCGCGCAGATGATCAATTTCACCATTCCCGGCACTGGCTCCAGCGGACACCTGGGCGGGGGCCTGTTGCTGGCCGTCCTGCTCGGTCCGTACGCCGGTTTTCTGACCATGGCCTCCATCCTGGCCATCCAGGCCCTGTTCTTTGCCGATGGCGGGCTGCTGGCGATGGGTTGCAACATCTTCAACCTGGGGTTCTTCTCCTGCCTGGTGGCGTACCCGCTGGTCTTCAAACCCATGGTGCGTGGTGGCTACTCGCCGCAGCGCATCGCGGGCGCGGCGATGGTCGCCGCCATCGTGGCCCTGCAGCTGGGGGCTTTCGGCGTGGTGCTGGAAACGCTCTTCTCGGGCAAGACCGAGCTGCCCTTCGCGACCTTCGTGATGCTCATGCAGCCCATCCACCTGGCCATCGGCATCGTTGAGGGCCTGGTCACTGCCGCCGTGGTCACCTACCTGTGGAAGGCCCGGCCGGAGATCATCGAACGGGCGGCCCAGGGACGGGCCCTGGGGCAGGTCCCGGTGAAGCGGGTGGTGGCCGGGCTGGCGGTGACGGCCCTCATCGCCGGCGGCCTGCTGTCCTGGTTCGCTTCCGCCAACCCTGATGGTCTCGAATGGTCCATGCTCAAGACCGCAGGGGTGGAGGAACTGGCGGCCCCGGCAGGGATCCACCAGGTGATGGCCGGCGTACAGAGCAGGACGGCCCTGTTACCGGATTACGACTTCCCGGCCGCTGGTGAACAGGAGGGACGGCCGGTGTGGCCGGCAGTCAGCACGGGCACCAGCGTAGCCGGGCTGGTCGGGGGCGCCATGACTCTGGCCCTGGCGGCATTGACGGGGTGGTCCATCAGGCTGGTACACCGCCGCAAGAAGAGCGCGCCGGCATGAGCGCCCCTGTGCGCGGGCGGGCTGTCAGTGCTGTCGGCGGCGCTGACGGAGCTGGAGAGGGCAGGAACGCATGAACAACACCTCCCTGCATGACATGCGGCGCCTGGAAGACCTGGCCCGACTGGACACCTTCGTGCACCGGCGCCACCCAGTGGTCAAGCTCCTCACCACCCTCGCCTTCCTGGGGGTGGTGGTCTCCTTCGGCCGCTACGAAATCGGCCCGCTGCTCCCGCTGGTGTTCTACCCGGTGGTAGTGCTGTCAGCAGCGGAGATACCGGCCGTCCCCCTGCTGAAGCGCGTGCTGTGGGCGGCGCCTCTCATCCTCGGCGTCGGGGTGCTCAACCCCCTGCTCGAGCACGGCCAGGTGCTGGTGGGCGGCCTGGCGCTGTCGCGGGGCTGGCTCACCTTCCTGTCGCTGTCGCTGAAATCGCTCCTCACGGTGACAGCTGCCTTGCTGCTCATTGCCACCACCGGCATGGAGAACGTCGCTGCGGCGCTGCGGTCGTTGGGAGTGCCCCGCCTGTTCGTGCTGCAACTGCTGCTGACCTACCGCTACATCTCCGTGCTGGGCGAAGAAGTGGAGCGCACACTCAAGGCTTATGCCCTGCGGGCGCCCGGGCAGCATGGTGTGCAGCGGGCTGCCTGGGGCTCCATGGTGGGGCAACTGCTGCTGCGGACGGTGGACCGGGCGGAGCGCGTCTACCAGGCCATGTGCCTGCGGGGCTTCGCGGGCGAGTACCACGGGGGGGCGGGTGCGCGCATCTCTGCAACTGACCTGGCGTACGGGCTGTCCTGGGGGTTGTTCTTCGCGATCGCCCGGGTCTACGACATTCCTGCCCTGCTCGGGGCACTGACGTTGGGAGGCTGGATGTGAGTCACCATCTGGTGGAGGCCATCGACGTGTACTACGCCTATCCGGACGGCCACCATGCCCTGCAGGGCATCTCCTTCCGCATTTCCCACGGCGAGTCGGTGGCGGTGGTGGGAGCGAACGGAGCCGGCAAGTCCACGCTGCTGATGCTGTTGCTGGGGTTGATGTTCCCCGCCCGGGGGGAAGTGCGCGTGGGGGATGCCCTTGTGACCAGGAAAACGCTGCCCCTGGTGCGCAAGGCCATGGGGATGGTGCTGCAGGACCCGGACGACCAGCTGTTCATGCCCACGGTGTTCGACGACGTGGCCTTCGGCCCCCGCAACGCCGGACTGGACGAGAGGGAGGTGGCGAGGCACGCGGAGTCAGCACTGCAGGCGGTGGGGATCTCCCACCTGCGGGGGCGCGCTCCCTTCAAGCTCTCTGGAGGGGAGAAGCGCGCGGCGTCCATTGCCACCGTGCTCTCCATGCTGCCTGACATCCTGGTCATGGACGAGCCCACTGCCGGGCTGGATCCCCGGGCCCGCCGCATGGTCAAGGACCTGTTGCGCGGGTTCAGCCACACCAAGATCATCGCCAGCCATGACCTGGAGCTGGTGTGGGAGCTCTGCGAGCGCACCCTGGTTCTCACCCAGGGCACCGTCGCCGCCGACGGTCCCACCAGGCAGGTCCTGGGCGACGCTGCCTTGATGGAGCGCTGCGGCCTGGAGGTGCCGTACGGGCTCAGGGCGTGCCCGCAGTGCGGGTTCACGCCGGCGACCGGTCGGCCGACCGCAAACGCCTGAGCGTACTCCTGGCGCGATGGGTATAATAGTGCCAGGAGGGCGACGCATGCACGAGATGGGACTGATGCAGGCACTGCTGGACACGGTCCGCGGCAGCGCAGAGCAGCACGGTATTACCCGGGTGAAGAAGATCCGGCTGGTGGTGGGGGAGATGACGATGGCCCAGCCCCACAGCCTGCAGTTCGCGTTCGGGGTGTTGAGCCAGGAGCCGCTGTTCCAGGGTGCGGTGCTGGAGATCGAAGCGCGGCCGCTGGTGGCCACGTGCAAGGAGTGCGGGGGGAGCTTCTCGCCGGGGCGGGACTACTGCTTCATCTGTCCGGGTTGCCAGGGACAGGGCGTGGAGATAACCTCAGGGCGGGAACTGTTCGTCGACTACTACGAAGGGGACGCGGAATGATGGTGAGGGTGCCCATGGGAAGTCCGTTGCTGGGGGTCAATCAGCTGCTGGCGCAGAGGAACCGGGCCGCGTTTGCCCGCAGCGGTGCACTGGTGCTCAACCTGATGAGTTCCCCCGGCTCCGGCAAGACCACTATCCTGGAACGCACCATTGAGCAACTGGCGGGGCGGGTACGCCTGGCGGTCATCGAGGGGGACCTCTACACCGACCAGGATGCCCGCCGCATCGAGGGGAAAGGGGCTGCAGTGGTGCAGATCAACACCCAGGGGGCTTGCCACCTGGATGCCGACATGGTGTGGGAGGCCTGGCAGCAGCTGGCGGAACGTCAGCCGCAGGTGCTGTTCATCGAGAACGTGGGCAACCTGGTCTGCCCGGCCGAGTTCGACCTGGGGGAGGCAGCGAGGGTGGCGGTGATGAGCGTCACCGAGGGCAACGACAAACCCACCAAGTACCCCTTGCTCTTTCGCCAGGCGAGCGTAGTGTTGCTGAACAAGGTCGACCTCCTGGGGTACACGGATTTCAGCCTGGAACGATTCCGCGACGACGTAGGCCGCATCAACCCGCGGGCGCTCGTCTTTGAGCTCTCGGCCCGGACGGGCGAAGGCCTGGCGCCATGGTGCCAGTGGCTGGAGGAGCAGGTGCTGGCCAGAAGCGAGGAGGACGAGCTGCATGGACGTGCTGGCCCCTGACAGGGAAGCCGAGGACAGGGTGACCGGGTGGTCCGGACAGACCAAACCCCACAGGGGCGCCCAAGCGCCTCTCTGGATGAGGAGCATGAGCCTGGAGGGTGGAGAGGCCAACCTGCGCAGCGGGGAGGCCTTTTGTCGTCGGAGGGGCGGCGCCTGGCACCGTGTGTTCCCCGACAGGTGAACTCGCAGCATGGAGTATACTGAATACTTGCAGGGAAAAGCAGGAAAACAAGCGAGAGAAGCGAAGTGGTGACTTGGGTGAACAGCCTCACATGGAATCAGTTACTTGCCGTCGGTGGCCCGGATTTCAGAAGACCGGCTTCAAGAAGGAATATTGCATTCGCGTGAAGAATACCAGCGATGACCGGCGTGCATCGACTTCGGGTGGTGACCGGTGTCGGTGCCAGCGTCCCCTTCGGAGGCAGGGACGCCGTGAGGGTGCCGGTGCAGGGGACCAGGAGGGCGTAGCGGCGGCTTGGTTGCTTTTTTGGTGCCAGGGCTGCGGCCGGCTGCAGGAGGACTGCCGGGTGGCACCAGCACCAGGGGGAGGTGCGTGAGCGGGCAGAACGCAGTGACGAGGAAGAACCTCGCGAGATGACCCCAGAAGGGGTCTGGCAGGCCGGCGGGCAAGCAAGGAGAGGCCTGCCTTCGCCTGCTTGTCGGCGTCGCGCCCTGGCGAGGCGCAATCATACAATGGGAGGGAACATACGATGCCAACCAGACTGTCTCGCCGTGAGTTCATGCGCTTGTGTGCAGGCTCTGCAGCTGGAATCGCGATGTCGGGTCTGCTTGCCCCCTATCTGGCCGAGGCGGCCGAAGCCGGTCTTCCCCCGGTCATCTGGATTCAGGGCGCAAGCTGCACCGGATGCGCGGTGTCGCTGCTCAATACGGTCCACCCCGACATTGAGAATGTGCTGCTCAAGATCATCAGTCTGCGCTACCAGCCTAACGTGATGGCCGCCGCCGGCGACCTGGCTATCAACGAAGCATTGTTCAAGACGGCCGCAGAGAACAAGGGCAAGTTCTACCTGGTCGTGGAGGGTGCGGTGCCGACGGGGGCTGACGGCCTGTTCTGCACCGTGGGTGAGCGTGATGGCAAGCCGATCACCTTCACGTCCATGCTCGCTGAACTGGCGAGCCAGGCTGCGGCAGTGCTCAACTTCGGCACCTGCTCGTGCTTCGGCGGCATCCCGGCGGCTGACCCCAACCCGACCGGCTGCGTTTCGGTTCCTGAGTTCCTCAAGGGCAAGAACATCACGATGATCAATGTGCCGGGTTGTCCGCCGCATCCTGACTGGATGGTGGGGACCATTGCCCAGGTGCTGCTGTACGGGCTGCCCGAGGTCGACACCTTCGGCCGTCCGACCATGTTCTTCGGCAGGATGATCCACGACAACTGCGAGCGGCGGCAGTACTTCGACAACGGCATTTTTGCCGAGAAGTTCGGGGATCCGGGATGCATGCTGCAGCTGGGGTGCAAGGGCCCGCTGGCGTACTGCGATGCGTCGACCCGCGGCTGGAACAACGGGGTCAACTGGTGCGTGCGCTGTGGCGGGACCTGCGTGGGGTGCACCGATCCCGAGTTCCCCAACTGGACCATGTACGAGCGCATGTCCGAACTTGCCGCCTGGCCTACCATCAGCGCTTCCGCTGACACCATCGGCCTGGTGCTGGGAGCAGCGACGGCGCTGGGCATCGGCGGCCACCTGGCCGGCAACGTCTTTGCTGGTCGCTTCAAGGGCAAGCCGCACGAGGAAGAGTAAGGAAGGTGAGCAGTAATGACGCAGAAGATCATCGTCGACCCGGTAACTCGCATCGAGGGTCACCTCAAGGTGGAAGTGGAAGTCGATAACGGCGTGGTGGTGGATGCCCGTTGCACCGGCACCATGTTCCGCGGACTGGAACTGATCATGCAGGGCCGCGATCCCCGTGACGCCCAACAGATCATGATCCGCATCTGCAGTGTGTGCCCGCTGGCTCACAGCAACGCCGCTGCCCTGGCCCTGGACAGCGCCTTCGGCATCGAGCCGCCTCCCAACGGCCGCATCCTGCGCAACCTGATGTTCGGCTCCAACTACCTCCAGTCTCACATCCTGCACTTCTTCCACCTGGCGGCGCTGGACTACGTCAAGGGCCCGGACGTTCCCCCCTTCGTCCCCCGCTACCAGGCCGACTACCGGTTGCCGGACGCCATCAACAAGGCGGCAGTGGACCGCTACCTGCAGGCCCTGCAGATGCGGCGCAAGGCCCACGAGATGTTGGCCATCTGGTCCGGCCGTGTGCCCGGCATGCAGGGCATTGTTCCCGGCGGCGCCACTGAGACGGTCAATGCCCAGAAGATCATCGACTTCAAGTTCCGCCTGGCCGAACTCATCGACTTCGTGGACAACGTGTACGTGCCTACCGTGCAGGCGGTGGCAGAGGCGTACGCTGACTGGTTCGACATTGGCCGTGGGCCCAAGAACCTGCTGGCCTTCGGTGGGTTCCCCCTCGAGGAGGGCCCGGATCACGTGGCCAAGAAAAAGTTCTTCCCCTCCGGGGTGTACATCGGCGGAAAGGACGCACCGCTGGACCCCGACAAGGTGACGGAGCAGGTCAAGTACTCGTGGTACGCAGACGATATCGCCAAGTCCCCCACCGAGGCGGTGGTCAAGCCCGAACCCACGAAACCGGAGGCGTATTCGTGGCTGAAGGCGCCCCGCTACGCCGGGCACGTGATGGAAGTGGGCCCGCTGGCCCGCCAGTGGGTCATGGGCACCAAGGAAGTCCGCGCCCTGGGGGACAAAGCCTTCTCGGTCATGGGCCGACACTTCGCCCGCGCCATCGAGGCTTCGCAGATTGCCCATGCCATGGACGAGTGGGTCATGCAACTGCAGCCCGGTGAGCCGGTGGCGACTCCTTATGAGATCCCCAAGGAAGAGCGCCAGGGCATAGGCCTGGTGGAGGGCTCCCGCGGGGCGCTGGGGCACTGGCACAAGATCGAAGGCGGCCGCACCGCTGTCTACAACGCGGTGGTGCCGACCACCTGGAACTGCTCGCCGCGTGACGACCTGGGCCAGAGGGGCGCGGTGGAACAGGCCCTTCTCGGCGTGACGGTCAAGGATGCGAACAACCCGGTTGAACTGGTGCGCATTGTCAGGGCGTTCGACCCCTGCCTCGCTTGCGCCATTCACCTCATGACCCCGGACAAGAAGGAAATCGCTCAGTTCATCGTGGGCTAAGGGGGGAGAGTTCATGGCGAAGCCCAAGGGGAAAATACTGATGCACACCGGATGGGCCAGGTTCTTCCACTGGAGCCACGCGGTGGCGTGCGTGGGCCTCATCCTGACCGGGTTCTACATTCACTGGCCGACCAGTTTCGGCCTGTTCTCGGAGATGAACCAGCCGCGCTTCCTGCACTTCGCGCTGGCTTACCTGTTCACCTTCGCCTGGGTAGGGAGGATCTACTACTCCCTCGTGGTGGGTGACTGGAAGAACATCGTCTACCGTCCCATCAAGGATACGGCGCAGTTGCCCAGCATGCTCAAGTACTACCTCTTCCTGGCCGACAGCCATCCTGACTACGGCAAGTACAACCCTGGCCAGAAGGGGATGTACACGTTCTGGGTGCTGATGGTGGCCCTGCAGATCCTGACCGGGTTCATTCTCTACAAGCCGGACATGTTCATGGGATTGGGCATGGCCATGGGCGGGCTGCTGGTGGTGCGCATGATTCACTACGCCATCACCTGGCTGTTCGTGCTCACCCTGCTCATTCACGTGTACCTGGGGCTGGCGGAAGGATGGCCCATATTTGCCTCCATGTTCACCGGCAAGCTGCCGGCCGGATTTGGCCACAGCAGCTCACAGCAGTCGCATGAGGCAGGCCAGTAGCGACACCGAGTGGCCCGAGGGGGCGGCGACCCGGCCCAGCCTGCTGGTGGTCGGGATCGGCAATCTCCTGATGCGCGACGATGGCGTGGGCATTCACGTCATCGAGCGCCTGAAACAGTTGCAGCTCCCCCCCCAGGTGGAGTTGATCGACGGGGGAACGC
>JARYMO010000066.1 GCA_029907055.1 Syntrophomonadaceae bacterium
CGGGTGACCGGCGCAGTCCCTGCCCGGCCTGCAGCAGCGATCCGTCGTCCGCCACCACCTCGCCGCTGAGCACCCTTGCCTCCGCCCAGGAAGGCTTCATTTCGGCCACCACGTCCACCGGCCCCTGCACGGCCACCCCCAGGCCCCCCGCACTCAGCGTGGCCTCTCCCGCGTAATACCGGGCCCTGGTGTAGAACCATACCCGCCCCTGGTGCAGCCGCAGGTCGGCCCGCGCTGCCGTGCGCGCCGAGGGCCGGACCAGCTCCACGCGGCTGTCCGCATCAAGCAGGGCATAGGTCCAGGCCGGGTAGGTGGGCGTGAGCAGCAGGGCACGGCTGCCCTCGCTGGTCTGCACCTGTGTCCCATCGGGCAGGGGCGTGAACAGCCGGACGGGCTCCCACGCACCACCGGGCTCCTTCACCAGCACTTCCCCGCTCTTGGTGCTGACAATGCTGGCCACCGGATAGTACGGCCACACCCGGGCAAACAGCACCGGGTGGCCTGGTCCCCTTGCCGCAGGGGCAGCCAACACCGCCCCGGCGGGGCCCGCTCCCAGGCACGCCGCCACCAACAGCATCACCGTCGCCACCATCACGCCGATCCCCCTGCGCGCCATCGCCATCCTCCCCTCCCCCACGCGGCCTGCCCGCTGCTGCTCCGCGGCCTCAGCGGAACTCCAGGCGCAGTCTGCGCAACCCCTGTGCATTGAGCGCCACGATTATGGTGCTCGCCGACATCACCACCGCCGCCATGGCCATGGGCAGAATGAACCCCAGTGGGGCCAGCACCCCCGCCGCCAGGGGGATTACCACCGCATTGTAGCCGGTCGCCCAGGCCAGGTTCTGGACCATCTTGCGGTAGGTAGCGCGCGACAGGTCCAGCATGTGCACCACGTCCCGCGGGTCGTTGCGCACCAGCACCACCGAGGCCGTCTGTACCGCCACGTCGGTCCCCGCCCCGATGGCCACCCCTACGTCCGCCGTGGCCAGCGCCGGGGCATCGTTCACCCCGTCCCCCACCATCGCCACCACGTGCCCTTCCTGGCGCAATTCCTGGATGCGGGCGGACTTCTGTTCCGGCAACACGCCGGCGAAATAGCGGCTGATGCCCAGTTCCCGGGCCACGCTGGCGGCCACCGCTTGGCTGTCTCCCGTCAGCATGGCCACCGTGATGCCCCGGCCCCGCAGCGCCGCCACCGCCGCGCGCGATTCCTCCCGCACCCGGTCAGCGAAGTTCAGCATTCCCACCACCACCCCACCCACCCGCACGAAGGCCACAGTTTCTCCCCGCGCTTCGGCCTCGCGCAGGGGCTCCTGCAGTTGCGGCGGCAGTTCCCCTCCCACCTCGGCCAGCAGGTTGGGACCCCCCACCTCGACGGTGCGCCCTCCCACCCTGGCCCGCACCCCGCGCCCGGGCATGGCCGTGAATTCATCCGCCGCGGCCGGCTGCAGTCCTTTGCTCAGTGCCGCGCGCACCACCGCGCGCGCCATCATGTGCTCGGCGGGTGCTTCGGCGCCGGCTGCCCATCTCAGCAGGTCGTCCTCTACCGTCCCCGGAACCGCATGTACGTGGACCAGCTCGTGCTGGCCGCGGGTCAGGGTCCCCGTCTTGTCGAACACCACCACGTCCACGCGGCGCGCGTTCTCGAACCCCAGGCGGTCGCGCACCAGCAGGCCGTTGCGCGCCCCCAGGGCGGTGGAAATGGCTACCACCAGCGGGATGGCCAACCCCAGCGCGTGGGGGCAGGCCGCTACCAGCACCGTGACCACCCGTTCGGTGATGAAGGCACCGCCTGCGCCGGCAACCAGCCAGGCCGCCGCTGTCAGCGCAGCCGAGGCGAGGGCGATGACGAACAGCCAGAAGGCAGCCCGGTCTGCCAGGACCTGCGTCCTGGACCTCGACTGCTGGGCCTCCGCGACCAGCCTCATGATGCCGGCCAGGGCGGTTTCCGCGCCGACCCGCTGCACGCGGACCTCCAGCGCGCCCTCCTCGTTGAGCGTGCCCGCCTTCACTTCCGTCCCCGGCTGCTTGGCCACCGGGGCCGACTCCCCGGTGAGCATGGCCTCCACCACGTGTGACTGGCCGGACACCACCAGGCCATCAGCAGGGACCTGGGCCCCCGGCCGCACCAGGATGATGTCGCCGGGGCGGAGCACGGAAACCGGCACCTCTTGCCAGGCACCGTCGACCAGCCGCCATGCCGTGTCCGGGAGCAGGCGTGCCAGTTCGTTCAGCGCCCCGCTGGCCGCCTGCACGGCGCTGCTTTCCAGCCAGTGCCCCAGCAGCATGATGGTGACCAGCGAGGCCAGTTCCCAGTACAGTTCCTCGCCGGGAAAGCCGGCCGTCACCAACAGGCTGTAACCGAGGGCAACGCAGATGGCCAGTGCCACCAGGGTCATCATGCCCGGGCGCCGCCCGCGCAACTCGTGTACTGCTCCCTGCAGGAACACGGTGCCCCCGTAGGCGAACACCAGGGCACCGAACAGGGCGGGGATGAAAGCGTGACCGGGAACGGGCGGGGGAGTGAAGCCCAACCACGCTTGCACGTGGTGGCTGTAAGCGAGAACCGGGATGGTAAGGGCCAGCGACACCCAGAACCGGCGGCGGAACGCGGCCGGCGAGTGACCGGGGTGGGCTCCCGGGCCGTGGGCGGCATGCGGGTGCGTTGCGCCCGCCGGCTGCTGAGAGTCGTCGTGGACGCGGTCCGCCTGCCGCGCGTGCGGGTGGCGCGGGGCGGGGGCCGGTCCCTCCAGGCTGGTCGCCTGCACACCATGCTGATCGCTGTTCTGGCCCGGAGGGTGGTGCGGGTGGTGTGTGCCCCTATCTCCCGGGGTTCCTGTGCCTGGTGGCGGGGCCGAGGAAACCCCTCCCGCACCCGGAGGCCTTTCCGGGTGCTGCTGATGCCCGCGCTCTTCCATTCACTTCACCTCCCCTGACGGGGATGTCGCAGCGGAGCCCGGACGGCTGACCGGTCCGCGGATGACCTCACCTGCTCCTGGATCCAGCTTACCGCCCTTCCCGGACCGGCAGCAACGCATTTCCTCCGCCAGCTCCCCACACGCCCGAGCGAACGCCTCGACTCAACCGGTATCGGAACAGGTAGCAGAGGTGTAGAATGGGAATATGGAGAAGCGACAGCGCACCGGTGGACCTGCCGGAGGGGCGCGGAAGGAGTGGTCCCTGTGGGCACAAGAATACTGGCCGCCCTGCTCCTGCTGGTGACAGTCCTGGGCGGAGGAACGGCCCTGGCTGATGAGAACGGGACCATGGTGACCATACCAGTGGGAGAGGTGAGGACGGGGCCGACCTTTCTCGCCGGTGGTTCGGTGGACATGAGGGGCACCATCGACGGCGACCTGTTCATCGCCGGCAGCAACCTCAGCGTCGACGGCACGGTACGCGGCGACGTCTTCGCCGTCGGTCAGAACGTGCGCATCAGTGGCCCCGTGTACGGGGACATCCGCGTGGCGGCCCAGACCATCGCCGTCGCCGGCCCGGTGAGCGGGTCGGTGGCGGTGGCCGGCCAGTCGTTTGAGCTCACCCCAGCGGGTACAGTGGGTCGTGACGTGCTGGTGGGAGTGGCGGAGGCACGTCTGGGTGGCAAGGTGGCACGCATGGTGATGGGGAGCGCCGGGAGCTGCCTGCTCAGCGGCTCGGTGGCGGGAGATGTGAAGATGTACGACGTGCAGGACCTCAGCGTCGCCGACGGTGCCTTCATCGGCGGCCAGCTCACCTATCGCAGTCCGCAGAAGGCGCAGGTGGCCCCTGGTGCCACCATCAGGGGCCAGGAGACCTGGACCCCGGTGACCCGACCGTCTCCGCAACCCCAGCCGCCGGCGGCGGCCTGGCGCTTCGACCTGCCCGGGCTTGCCTTCAGCCTGCTGGGAGCACTGGTGGTCTACGCCGCCTACCGGCTGCTGCGTCCCCGGGGATGGCAGGTGCTGGGGGAGGGCATCCGCCGGGATTTCGGTCCCAGCCTGGGCTGGGGTCTGCTGCTGCTGGTCTCGGTCCCGCTGCTGGTGGTCCTCCTGATGGTGACCGTGATTGGGCTTCCCCTGGCGCTGGTGCTGGGACTGGGGTATGTCCTGTCCCTCTACCTGGCCAAGATCGTGGTGGCGCAGGCGATGGGCGATGCACTGCGGGAGCGGACCGGTTCACACCTGCACGACTTCTGGTTCTTCCTGCTGGCGCTGGTGCTGGTGCTTCTGGCAGTGAGGCTGCCAGTGGCCGGACCGCTGCTGTGGATCGCCGTGGCTTCGCTGGGCCTGGGCGGCGTGCTCAAGGCGCTGACGGCGCCTGCACCGGCCGCTGCGCCTGCACCGGCCGCTGCGTCGGCAGCGGCCGCGGCCGTGGAACCCACGGGCGGCGGTCAGGGACCGGAGGGCGATCGTTGACAAGCGTGGCAGGCTGTACTAGAATTATGGGTGCGGGCGTTGTCGCGCGCACCCATCATGCGGCAGTGGCGGAATAGGCAGACGCGCTAGATTCAGGATCTAGTGGTTGAAAGGCCGTGGGGGTTCAAGTCCCTTCTGCCGCACCATCGCAACACCGAGGGCCGGAAGGCCCTCTCGTCATGATCAGCCAGGTGGCAGGGTGACCCCCGGGAAGGCACCAAGGGCCCTCAGCCCAGTTCGTGGACACCGAGGTCGACCCTGCCGACTCGCCGGGCCTGCGGGTAACGCTCCGGCCACACCTGCAGGGCGTACGTGACGACCGGGCGGGCGAAGGCCACGTGCAGCACGGTGCGCCCCTTCAGCACCTCGGGACAGCGGCGCTGGTCCAGCCCGTCCTTGCCGTTCAGGTTGACTGCCAGCACGGGAAGGTCCAGCTCCAAGGCAGTTTCCATCTCCCAGCGGGCAACCGTCGAGCGGCGGCCGGTCTCCCTCCCTACCAACGCCACCGCCAGCCGGCACCCCCTCAGTTCCTGGCGCAGCACCCGCCTGGCTTCCCTTTCCCCTCCCACCGGCATCTCTTCCGCCCCCAGTGGGTTCCAGCAATGGACCCCCAAGCCGGCTGCGTACGTCCATGCTGCCAGCACCAGGTAGGTGTCCAGGGGATTGCCGGGATCGAGGGAGAAGAAGGCCCTGCCTGCTCGAGCCACGCACCTCACCCCTTGCGGCGAGAAACCCACGAGCTGCGGTCGCCCGGGCGGCCCACCGGGCCGCGCGGATGTTGCCGCCCGCCGGCGCCAGGGCTTGTGGTGGCTGCGGGCGGCGCCGCTCACGGCAGAGGTTGGCCGGGGCGCAGGCAGTACCAGGTACAACGTGGCGGGGATGATTGATGGAATTCTCCGGAGCCGGGCGGGGATGCGCAAACGTCGAGCATCTGCAGGTCCCCGGGGCACCGCGGGCCAACCGGGAGACGACGGGCTGCTGGGCTGCCTTGGGACAGTGCCGGGACACGCAGTGGGGAGCGACCGCCAAGCCCCCGCGGGAAGCTTCTCTCTGCGTGGCGGTCGGTGTTCTCCACCGGCCCCACTGCCCTTCCGACCCACGTACTCTCCTGTCAATACCTACGCGCCTGCCGAATATTTTCCGGTGTCATGGGTCTTAAGTCCCACCTATGGGGGGGCGTGTCCGACCTGTCCCGCCCCTCCCGGGTTGGTGGCAACGGCGTCCGGGCACCTGGCGGCCGGACAGGGGGCGTCGTCCGGCACCGGGTGCCGGGATGGATGTGGTACAATGGGGAGCAGCAAGGAGGTGCAGGTGATGGAGAAGGCGCTGGCGACAACCTGCCCGCTCATTGCTCCCCTCGGCTACCTGCTGGCAGGGGCCCTGTTGGGCTGGGCGCTTGACCGCCTGCTGATGGCGCTCCTGCGGCGCTTGGCGGCGCGCGTTCCCTGGAATGGCGAGGTGGTGGCCCCGGCCCTGCGGGGCATGCTTCCGCTGTGGGGCCTGGCTGGGGGGGCGTACGCGGCGGTACTCGCGTCGCCCGCGGGCCCATCAGCGCGGCGCCTGGCCACCCAGTTGCTGGTGGTGACCGCCATCCTGTCGTTGACCGTGGTGGCCGCCCGCATCACCGCTGCGCTGGTGACCAGCTACGGGAACAGGACCGGGGGCTACCTGGCCTCCACCTCCATTTTTTCGCACATCATGCGGGGCGTGGTAGTGGCGGTAGGCATCCTCATCGCCCTGCAGACGATGGGCATTTCCGTCACCCCCGTGCTGACGGCGATGGGTATTGGCGGGCTGGCGGTGGCCCTGGCCCTGCAGGACACCCTCTCCAATCTCTTCGCGGGCCTGCACATCCTGGCTTCGCGGCAGATTCGCCCCGGCGACTACGTCCGCCTGGACTCGGGTCACGAGGGCACCGTGACCGACATCACCTGGCGGGACGCGGTGCTGCTGTCCCCCGCCAACAGCACCATAATCGTTCCCAATTCCGCGCTGGCCTCGGCCACGGTGACCAACTTCAGCCGCCCGCAACCGGAACTGTGGGTGCCAGTAGAGGGGGCGGTCAGTTACGCCAGCGACCTGGCCCACGTGCAGCGGGTGGTCGAAGAAGTGGCGCGCCAGGTCATGCGGGAAGTCGAGGGGGGAGTGCCGGATGCCGACCCGGCAGTGCGATTCCACACCTTCGCCGACTCCAGCATCAACTTCCGCGCGGTGCTGCGGGCGGCTGAATTCGGCGCCCAGCACCCCCTGCGTCACGAGTTCATCAAGCGGCTGCACGTCCGCTTCGCGCAGGAGGGCATCGAGATCCCCTTCCCCATCCGCACCGTCTACCTGCACCAGGGCTCCGGCCGCAACGGGCAGGAGTGATCTTTACCCGGAGAGGACCCACGCCCGGGCAAGGCGGGTGAGCCACCGCATCGCCGGCGCCCGCACGCCATCCGGCCGCCGCGGCCGGAGGCGTGGGTGTAGTCAGGTAACGCAACGCGAGGAGGGGATACCGTGGCACTTCCGCGCTGGCTCAGCGCGGCGGGCCGGCTGGGCGCCCGCCGCAAATTGATCCGCCTGCTGCAGCGGGCGGGTGGCGGTGACCGTCACGCGCGCAACGAGGCCATGCGCACCATCGAGGGGATGGGCGAGGAAGCCCTGCCGGTCTTGCTGGAAGCAGCCCGCCGCAGCGCATCACTGGAGCTCCGCTGCCTGGCGGTCGAACTGCTGGGCTGGACCGCGGCGCCGGCGGCCGTGCCCACCCTGGTCAGCCTGTGTGGCGATGCTGTTCCCGACATCCGCGCACGGGCAGTGCGCGCCCTGGCCCAGGTCCGCGACCCCGGCACGCTGCCCACCCTGCGCGCCGCGGTGAACGACCCGGACCCGACCGTGCGGCGCGAAGCGGTGGAGGCCCTGGGCAAGCAGGGCCTGCGCCATCCGGACTCGGTGCCGCTGCTGGCTGAGCTGCTGTCCGACCCCGATGCCGAGATTCGCTGGCGGGTTGCCGAGGCCCTCAAGCGCCTGCACGACCCGCGGTCGGTGCACGCGCTGGCTGCCGCCCTGGCCGACGAGCACCCGCGGGTGCGCACCGAAGCCCGCGAGGGGCTGGTGCGCATCGGGGCCGTCGCGGTCGAGGCACTGCAGCAGGTCGTGTCGGCCACCCCCCCGGGC
>JARYMO010000067.1 GCA_029907055.1 Syntrophomonadaceae bacterium
GTGGGGCCCGAAGCCGAGGCACCGGCAGCGCATGATCCTGCCCGGAGCCCGCGGTTCTCGCGGGAACTGCCGGCAGAGGGGCAGGCTGGCTGCTGGGACGGGCTGCACGCACCGGTGCTGGAACTGGCCGGCGAGCCCTCCGCATCCGCAACCACGGAAGGAAAGGAGCTGCGAGAAGCCTCCGGCAACGAGGTGAAGCTCGCAGCCGGGCAGTGGGAAGGCTGGTCGGATGCCTGCGCGGGACAGGCGGGAGGCGGCGCGCAGGAGGCCGTGGTCGATGAATGGGAGGCGAATGCAGCCGGCGCCGTGTACCTCGGGGAAGAAGCGCATGGAGCGATAGAGTCGGGGGTGGCGCCTGTCGCCGCCGAGTTGTGGGTGCCCGCAGGCAACGGGAGGGAGGAAGAGGCGGTCCAGCTCGACACCGCCGCCGGGCCGCAGCAGGCGCACGCTGGGGAGCTGGACGGCGAAGGGGTTGCCAGGCTGGCGGCAGCCATGCTGGCCATGGAGGAAGACCAAGGCCTGGCGTGGGACCGCATGGAGGCCGCAGCGGGTGAGAAGTGCTCCGCCACGCTTCCTGTTCAGGAGCTCCACCCGGAAGAACTGGAGGAAGTTGCCGCTACCCTGGGGGCGGAGGCCAACCGCTGGAATCCTCCGCTTGCCGGCGGGGGAAGCGAGGACGATGCGGTCGCCGACATCGCCCGCATCGCTGCCGCGGTCCGGGAACGGCTGCCGGAGAATTTCCACCGCCGGCGGGACATCCGGGGCCGGGCGGGCGGCATCCTGCGCTACGCGCTGACCGCCCTGGTGGTGGGCGCGGTGTGCGCGGGGGCGGTGTACATGATCGAGGCGCAGAAGGTCACTCTGGCTGCCACGGAAACCATCACGGCGTGGGATTGCAGCGGGGCGGCCGTGGCCCTGGCCTGCATGACCAGCTACGGGTGGAAGCGCCTGCACCAGTAACCGGTCTGCGGCGCGCCGGCCCTGCCTGCCAAAACACCTGAACAACCTGAACGACATGCTTGCCGAAGCCGGGTTCCGCCCGGCTTACGTCTTTTCCCGGGAGGCGCACGAAGGCCTGTTGGCAGCGGGCCGCATCCCCTGGCTAGGGCAGGGAGTGCGCCACCCGGTGGCGAAGTTGTAGACAGGAACACCGTGAAAGCCGAGGCGCTGCAGGGGTTGCTGTCGGCTGGGAATCCCGGGGAGGCAAAGGAGGGATGCGGAAATGACCGTGCCGCTGATGGGAGGGGTGCCGGCGCACGTGTGGGGTGGCATGGTGCTGCTCCTGCTCATCGTCCTGCAGGTGCTGCTGGCCCGGCGGGTGTTGCCGGTGTCCTTCGTCTGGCACCGGCGGAACGGGTATCTCATCCTGGTCCTGGGGTGCATCCACGCCCTGGTGGGGATGGGCATCTGGTTCGGGGGCTTCAGGGTGGGGTAAGGAGGCGCGCTCCGGGCTGGCAGGGGTGAGGAGTCCGGGTCCGCTGGACGCCGGTGCGCGGTGGGAGAGGACGTTGGGGCGGCGGGGGCTCACTCCTCTGCCGCTTCGCGCCCGGTCTTGATGCGCAGGATGTCCTGCTCGGTCAACACCCGGGCGATGTAGATGGTGGAGAGCCGCGCCAGGTCTACCTCGTGCGGGGTTTTCAGGCGCCGCCGGTGCCGGTCGAAGATGACCCTGACCACCGGGCGGGTGGGGGCGGCGCGGTTGACGTCCACCACCATGCCGGTCTCGCCGGTGTTGAGGCATACCACGCTGCCCACGGGGTAGACGGCGATGTTGGAGACCAGCGCCGAGAGGGCGCGCGGTTCGAAGTAGATGTCGGACATCCTGGTCAGGATGGCCACTGCCTGGTTGACCGAGTATGCGGCGCGGTAGGGACGGTCAGCCAGCAGGGCGTCGTACACGTCGGCCACGGCCACGATGCGCGCGTACTCGTGGATGTCATCGCGCAACAGCGCGCGGGGGTAGCCCTTGCCGTCCCAGCGTTCATGGTGCTGGAAGGCGATGTGGGCCGAGAGCAGGGAGATATCGTCGTAGGAACGCAGGATATCGAAACCGTACGTGGTGTGTTTCTGGATCTCGGCGTACTCGGCAGGGGTCAGTTCCCCCGGCTTGTTGAGCAGTTCCCGGTCGACCCGGATCTTGCCGATGTCGTGCAGCAGCGCTCCGACGCCGATCTCCCGCAGCTTGAGTTCGTGCATGCCCAGGGTGATGCCGGTCATCAGGGACAGCACGCACACGTTGACCGAGTGGGCAAAGGTGTAGTCGTCGTAGGTGCGGATGTCGGTCAGGTTGACCAGGACGTCGCGCGAGGAGAGCAGGTCGTCGAGGATCTTGTCGACCGCCTTCTTCATCAGGCGGGTGTTGATGCGCCGGTTGACGGCAAGGGCCTGGAAATTGTCCTTGACCGCTTTCACCGTTTCCATGCGGGTCTGTTCGGCAATGACGTCCGGGATGTAGTCGAGCGAGTTGAAGGTGTCGTCCTTGATATAGGCGGAGGCCACGCCGAGTTCGCCCAAGCGGCGGATGAAGTACTCGTTGAGCACCATGCCCGCAGTGAGCAGCACCGTGCCATCGGCATCGTATATGGTGCGGGCCACCTGCATGCCCGGTTGTAGGCATTCTATCCCTATTCTTCGCATAATTCCCCCGCCGGAGGCCGGTGTAATCCCGTTTGCTAAGGAGTTCATTCTGCACCCGGGAGGATAATCCTGCTCCGCGCGCAGCCCATTTCCTGTCCGCGCCGCCGGCGCCTCATTACAGTGTATCGACGCGGAACGAGCAAACCTTTGGCCTGGAATGAAACCGCCCGGCTCGCGCCACGGCGGGGTTTGCGCTGGCGGCCCGGGAGTGCTAAAGTGGTGCTAGCGGCAAGGAAATTGTTGGAGCGAATGGCACAGGGCAGGTGACGGCGTGTGGAGAAGAACGGCCACCCGCGGGCGCTGGCCAGAAAGCTGGCTGCGCAACTGCGGGAGATGATGGAGAACAATGAAGGGCGTATGCTGGCCCTGCGCATCATGGAAGAGGTCCCCTGGACCCTGCGCGGCCAGGTGGCGGAATACCTGTCCTCCGTCTACGAGCCGGAGATGAGCACCTTCTTCTGGCTGCTGGAGCACGAGTTTGGCGCCGAGTTGGAAGAACCGGTGGCGCGGGCGAGGAAACGCTTTGCGAGCGCCGGGCTGCCTTCCGGACCCCCTCCCAGTCCCGACATGAGTTTCGTGGTGGCGCTGGCCAACCGGACCCGCCACCAGGGCGTGGTGCCGATAGACGTGGTGTGGCTGAGCGAGGAGGGCCTGCTGGAGGTCGAGAGCTATCGGCTGGCCTTCGGGCACGATGGCATCCTGCAGTGCGAAGTGTTTTCCGAGGTGCCGGCCCGCGAGTACTTTGGCCGCAGCTATGACGAGAGCTCGCTCGTGCTCCTGGATCTGGAGCAGGCCGCGTACCTCATCCGTGAAGCCTACGCCTGCAACGTGCGCTGCATGAGCCGACCCGGACTGGGAAGGTTCCTGTACGAGAAGTACCTGCACATGCCGCAGGCGGACCTTACCCCTGACCAACGCCTGGACGTGATGACGATGCTCACCCCACAGCTGTCGCCCCGCGAGGCGGTGGACAGTTTCCTGCGTGCCCTGCGCAACGGGGACGCGGAGTACGCGGCTGCGCTCCTCAGTCGGCGCGTACACTCGCACGAGGCGGCGCGGGACGTGACTGCCTGGTTCCTGACCGGTGGCACGGTAGTAGACGCCCACTCCCTCAGCTCGGCGCCCGAGTGGGAACCCCGCCTGGAGGCGTACGCGGTGTTCCTCTCTGGCGGGGATCCGGACCGACTCTGGTACGCCCGGCTCCAGTTCACGCTGGAGCCCTGGAAAGGGCGCTGGGTAATTGCCGACGTTGGCTCCACCGAGATGCTGTCGGTGGGTCGGGGACCGGAGTTCAGTCCCCTGGACCGGGTGGTCCAGGTCTGCCAGTACGAGGTCCTGAAGCCGGACGAGTTGCTGCGGGCGCTGGAGGACACGGACTGGATCGAAGAAGAGGGGGCGTCAGCAGCCGGGGTGCACATGCGGGTGCGGCGGGTGCTGAACCCGAGAGAGGAATTCCAGGACATATTCTCGTGGAATCGGGCCGTGCTGGTGCTGAACAGCGACGACCTGGTGGTCATCAGCCCCGACGCCTGGATACTGAACGAGATCGATGGCCTGGTCAGCGACGGCGGCATGGCGGTGCGCCTCTCCTCCACGGAGGTGCCGATGGCGGAAGCCTACCGTTACCTGTCCGGCCGTTTCGCCTGCCTGGCACACGCACTGGCCAACGGCCAGCAGGGGGCAGCCTTCACGGATGGCATGAGCTGCTGGAGCGTCACCTATGGCGTTCTCGACCGGAGCCGGGTGCAGGAGCGCGTGGAAGCCCTGACCAGCGCCAGCTTCTGTCACCCCGGGGACGTGCGGGTGTACTACCAGTACCGCCAACTCCCCCGCGGCCGCCGGGAACTGGTGGCCGAGTACATGCTGGCGGAAGGGCTGGTGAGGTTGACCGCGCTCGGCGCCGAGGAACTGTTCATGCTGCAGCGGCGCTTCGAAGAGGACCTGCAGGATTGCCTGGTGTTCGAGGGGCTGGAAGCACGCAGCGAGGCCGTGTTCGACCTGCTCACCGCCGAGGTGCGCGAACGGCACCCGCAGCTGGAAGAGGCAGTCACCCAGGGCTACCTGGAGCGGTGGTACCGTTCCCGCCTTCACTGCCTGGAGGGGATGACTCCGGCCGAGGCCCGGTACAACCAGGAGGGGAAACAGCTCTTGTGGGCCATGTTCAAGCGCATGCAGCGGCGGGACCGGAGCACGCCGGCCGGGGTGCGCCTGCCGGGGCCGCAGCTGGCGGATTACATGCGCAAGGTAGGGATGTGAAGGCGGAAGGCAGGCAAGCGCACGGCACTGGCCACGCCCATCGACGACCACCCGCCTGGCGCAGGCCGCTGGCGGTCTTCATGGTCGGCGATGAACGGCCTTTGCCCGGGAGCGACATCGGGGAGGAACAGACAACGGGGGGACGGCGCCGAACCGCGCCACCAGACCGGGAACCAAGTTGACACCCGCCGCGACAATGCATATACTAGTATTTAAATCGAATCAAGCCCCGACAGGCAATGAAGGGGAACGGACACATGCAGTCCCTTGGTCGACAGAGAGCCGGGTGGCTGAAAAACCGGTACCAATACCGCATGTGGTGATCACCCCGGAGCTGCAGCGCCGAACGGCCCAGGGGAGCCCAGTAGGTGCTGCCGGACTGGTTTGTCCGTTATCAAGGACCGGTGCGTTCGTGCGCTGTGGAGTGGCCGCCGATGGCGGTAAGCAGGGTGGTACCGCGGGAATAACCTCTCGTCCCTGAAGGGGGAACAACGGGGGGTTTTTTGTTTCTGCAACAGACAGGCGAAAACGAGCGAAGGAGTGGTGGAGATGGGGCTGATCATCTACTTGAACGGGGAGTTCGTTCCGGAGGAAGAGGCCAAGGTCTCGGTGTTCGACCACGGCTACCTGTACGGTGACGGGGTCTTCGAGGGCATACGGGCCTACCACGGCAAGGTATTCAGGCTCAAGGAGCACATCGACCGCTTCTTCGACTCCGCCAAGGCCATCAACATGACCCTCCCGCTCTCCAAGCAGGAGGTCATCGACGTGGTGCGGGAGACCTGCCGGCGCAACGGGCTCACCGACTGCTACATCCGCCTCATCGCCTCCCGCGGCAAGGGGGACCTGGGGCTGGACCCGGCCAAGTGCCCGGTGCCGACCATCGTCAACATCGCCTCGTCCATTGCCCTGTACCCCGAGGAGCTGTACCACACGGGGATGTCCATCATCACCGTGCCCACGCGCCGCAATATCCCGGAAGGGGTCAACCCCCGCATCAAGTCGCTCAACTACCTCAATAACATCATGGCCAAGATCGAAGCCAGCATCGCGGGGGTGCCGGAGGCGGTGATGCTGAACCAGGAAGGCTACGTGGCCGAGTGCACCGGCGACAACATCTTCATTGTCAAGGATGGGGTGCTCAAGACGCCGGCGCCCTACCTGGGCATCCTGGAGGGCGTGACCCGCAATGCGGTCATCGAGCTGGCCCTCAAGCGGGGCATCAAGGTGCTGGAGACCGCCTTCCCGCGCTACGACCTGTTCACCGCCGACGAGTGCTTCCTGACCGGCACCGCCGCCGAACTCATCCCGGTGGTGAAGATCGACAACCGGGTCATCGGCGATGGCAAGCCGGGACCGGTATTCTACCAGCTGCTGGAGGACTTCCGCGAGCTGGTGAAGGTGGACGGGATCGACATCTAGCGCCGGCGGGCCGCCGGGTGAGGAGGAAGCCATGAGGAGCGACATCGTCAAGCAAGGGCTGGAGAAGGCCCCGCACCGTTCCCTGTTCAAGGCCCTGGGGCTCACCGAGGAGGAACTGGCGCGCCCGCTGGTGGGCATTGCCAACCCCTTCAACGAGCTGATCCCGGGTCACATGCACCTGGACCGTATCGTCGAGGCGGCCAAGGCGGGGGTGCGGATGGCGGGCGGAACGCCCCTGGAGTTTGGTGTCATCGGGGTCTGCGACGGGATTGCCATGAACCACCTGGGCATGAAGTACTCGCTGGGCAGCCGCGAACTGATTGCCGATTCCATCGAGATCATGGCCATCGCCCATGCCCTGGACGCCATGGTCTTCGTGACCAACTGCGACAAGATCATCCCCGGCATGCTGATGGCAGCGGCCCGCCTCAACATCCCCAGCATCTTCATCAGCGGGGGCCCGATGCTGGCGGGGACCTTCCAGGGGCGGCAGGTCAGCGTCACCAACGTGTTCGAAGCGGTGGGCGCGGTGGCGGCGGGACGCATGACCATGGAGGAGCTGTGTGCGCTAGAAGAATCGGCCTGCCCTGGCTGCGGCAGCTGTGCCGGAATGTTCACCGCCAACTCCATGAACTGCCTGACGGAGGCCATCGGCATGGGCCTGCCCGGCCACGGCACCATCCCCGCGGTGCACTCCGAGCGCGTCCGCCTGGCCAAGCAGGCGGGCATGAAGGTCATGGAGCTGCTGGAGCGGGACATCAAGCCCCTGGACATCATGACCCCGGCGGCCTTCATCAATGCCCTGCGGGTGGACATGGCCATCGGCTGCTCGACCAACTCGGTCCTGCACCTGCTGGCCATCGCCCACGAAGCCGGGGTACCGGTGGACCTGGACACCTTCAACCGCATTTCCGACTCCACGCCGCACCTGTGCAAGATCGCCCCCGCCGGCAACCACTTCATGCAGGACCTGCATGCCGCCGGCGGCGTGCAGGCCATCATGCACGAGCTCAACAAGGCAGGGCTGATTGACCGTGCCTGCCTCACCGTCAGCGGAAGGACCGTGGGTGAGAACATCGACCGGGCCCCGGTGCGTGACCATGCGGTCATCCGGCCCCTGGAAGACCCCTACAGCCCCACGGGCGGGCTGGCCATCCTGTTCGGCAACCTGGCCCCCCAGGGC
>JARYMO010000068.1 GCA_029907055.1 Syntrophomonadaceae bacterium
TCTGGTCCTTGCGCACGGGGTGGCGGAGGAACTCGGCGCCGCCCGCGGCGGCGGACCCGGCTGGCCGGCACGCTCTCTACATAGGCGTACATAGGCGTACATAGGTCCGCTCGACACATATGGCATGACCGCGACCCACGGGGTGAACGCAACAGGGGAGGGAGGCCTCCCCGCGGGAGGAGCTCCGGCGCCGCCGAGCGACGGAGGTATGTGAACATGATCGACATCCATGCCCATATCCTGCCCGGCCTCGACGACGGCCCCTCCACCTGGGAGGACGCCCTGGCGCTGGCCCGCGCCTTCGTGCGCGCCGGCTACCGCGCAGTGGTGGCCACCCCCCACGTGGTGCCGGGGCTGTACCCCAACGGGCGGGGCCTCATCCTGGAGCGCCTGGGCGAGGCCCGCCGCCGGCTGGCGCAGGAGGGCATCGACCTCGACCTGCACCCGGGGGCGGAGTACTTCCTGGACCCCGGCCTGGTGCCGGCGCTGGAGGCGGGCGAGCTGGTGACGGTGAACGACGCCGGGCGCCACCTGCTGGTGGAGCTGCCCTCGGCGGAGATGCCGGCCTTCGCCCGGCCGGTGCTGTTCGAGCTGGCCGCCCGCGGCGTGACCCCGGTGCTGGCCCACCCCGAGCGGCAGGACTACCTGGCCCGCAGCCGGCGGCTGCTGGAGGAGCTGGCGGCCGGCGGCGTGCTGCTGCAGGTCACCTGCGGCAGCCTGACCGGCATGTTCGGCAGCGGCCCGCGCCGCTGCGCGGACTGGCTGCTGCGGGCGGGGCTGGCCCACTACCTGGCCACCGACGCCCACGTGCCCGGGCGGCGCCTGGCCGCCGCGGCCCGCGCCCACCAACTGCTGGGGGAGCGCGGCCAGCGCCTGGTGGAGGACAACCCCCGCGCCCTGCTGCAGGGGCGGGGGCCGGAGGGCGCCCGGGAGGGCGGCCCCGCGGCCGGCTGGGCCGGGGGCTGACGCAGCGTCAAGGACTCGAGGACTCTTACCGGTGCCGCCGGGAGCGGCGGCCGGCAACGGCCCGGCCCGCGCCGTGCAGGCGCGTCGGTGGGCTGAAGCTGGCTGATACCGGTTGATTGTTGATTACCGACTGATACTGCCGGACCCGCGCGCCCCCGGAGCCACTCCGGGGGACGCGCGTGCTCCCCGCCCGGGGGCCTGTCCCCCGGAGCCTGCCGGGAAAGGAGGTGAAAAAGGAATATGCGTATTCGCAGCACTGATCGCGCCCTTCTCGGCAACATTGCCCTGGTGATATTCCTGGCGATGCTGGCGACCCTCACCCTGGGCCTGACCCCGACCGCGCAGGCGTTCAACGCGCCCGACGGGCTCAAGTCGCAAGACCTCACACCCGCCAAGTCCACGGATAGCGAGTGGTTGGTGGTACAGGATCAGGACGAGAACCCCAATGACTGGCAACATGGCTCCGCCAAGCTCGTGACGAATTCCGGCAAGACGTCCGTCAGTTTCACGGTTCAGATTTGCACCGACGAGGACTTCTCGACCCTGTATTTTTGGGTAGATGGGGTCGGGAAGCTGGGCGAGACCGTGTCCAAGGCGACCTACAAGAACGTCGCAGGCCGCTCGGTATACCAGTTCGACTACGTGTGGAACTATGCGTTGAGCGTTGACGGCGACCCCGACTACATTCTTCGGGTCTACGGGGGCGACAATCCGTATCCCAGCGTCGACCTCGACCTGGAGGAGCCGTACGGAGGAGGCGGCGGCGGTGGCGGCGGGGCACCCGCCCAGCAGCCGCAAGTGCCCCAGTCCACTGGCAACCACCCGCTGGGCAACGTCACCACCGCGGGCGGCATCGGCACGCTGGTGGTGGATGAGCAGGTGCTGGCCGGCCTGGTGGCAGCGGGCGGGACCGCCGCGGTGGTCTTCGACATCCCGGCAACCGCCGGCAGCCAGGGCGTGGTGCTCGTGGGCACGGACAGCCTGGCCTCGCTGCTGCAGGCCGGACGCCAGGCGGTGTTCAGCGCCGGCGGCGCCAACCTGGCGCTGGGACCGGGGAGCCTGGACCTGGCGGCCTTCAAGGGGCAGGGCGCCCAGCTCCGCGTCAGCCTGCTGCAGGCGGCAGCGGCGGCGGTGGACAACCTGCGCCCCTGCGGCAACGCCCTGCACATCGGCATCGAGGTGTACGGGGCCGACGGCCTGCGCAAGGGCCGCATCAGCCAGCTGAACGCGGCCGGCAGCGTGACCGTCCCGTACCTGGCCCAGGCCGCGGAGGGCATCAGCCCGCTGCTGCTGGGAGTCTACCACTCCCAGACCGGCAGCGCGCCCTGGCAGCGGCTGGCTGGCAGCCAGGTCAACACGACTGCCCACACCGTGACAGCACCCGCCAGGTCGTTCTCGGCCTTCGCGGTGATGGCCTACAACGGCACCTTCGCTGACATCGCCGGACACTGGGCGCAGACCGATATCCGGGCCCTGGTCGCCCGCGGCATCGTCAGCGGCGTCACCCCGGTGCTGTTCGCGCCGCAGCAGCAGGTCACCCGGGCCCAGTTCGCCACCATGCTGGCCAAGGCCCTGGCCCTGCAGGTGCGGCCCGCCAGCGGGCAGCGCTTCAGCGACGTGCGGCCCGGCAGCTGGTACGCCGACGCGGTGGAGAGCGCGGCAGCCATTGGCTTGGTGAACGGCCGCTCGGACGGCACCTTTGCCCCCGAGGCGGTCATCACCCGCGCCGAGCTGGCGGTCATGGTAGCCAACGCCCTGCGCGTCCGCAACCAGGCCGGCGGCCTGAGCGAGGCGGGCATGGAAGCGGCCCTGGCCAGCTTCTCCGACCGGGCGGACATCCCCGCCTGGGCGCAGCCAGCGGTGGCCCTGGCCAGCTCCAAGGCCATCGTGCGCGGCCGCGGCGCCGGGGTCTTCGCGCCCCTGGCCACCGCCACCCGCGCGGAAGCGGCAGTGATGATCAAGAACACGCTGACTACGCTCGGCAGCTTCTAGCGCCGCCGGGCGCGACGGAGCAGGCCCCCGGTCAGGGTCGCGGCCCTGCCGGGGGCCTCTCGCGTCCAGGGGGATGTAGGGAGGGTCAGGGCCGGGCAGGGAGGGCCCCGGTCCCCCATCCCCGGTGTCGAATCGATGTCGAACCCGTGTCGAATGTTCGACAAATTTCGCGCATAGAAATGCAGGTGCGGCGGCAGGATTCGCCGCCGCGGTGGCGAATACATGCGGTGTTTGTGTTGCCATCGTTTCGGAGATGATGGCGCCCAAAGGGCGGGAGCCGCGGCAGGCGCCGCGGGGCCTGCCTGCATGGGACCGAGAGTTTTGCCAACGAATGGAGCGGGACCGTGAAGCGTGAAACGACTGCCGACAACCCCATTCCCCCGGCCAGGCTGCACCTCAACCTGCGCCCCTTCTACATCGGCGGCCTGGCGCTGCTGCTGGTGCTGGCGCCACTGCAGCGGGGGCTCTTCTTCCGCGCCGAGCTGCTGGGGGCGGCCATGCTGGCGGCGGTGGTGTTCGCCGTGGCCGCCGCCGACCGGGCGCTGCGCGGGCAGCCGCTGCAGCCGGAGAAGCCGGCCGACTGGGCGGCGCTGGCCCTGCTGGCGGCCTACGCCCTCTCCCTGGGCGGGGCGGTGCACCCCGGGGAGGCGCGGCTGGCGCTGCTGGAGGCTGCCGCCGGGGTGATGGTGTACCTGGCCGCCTCCTGGGCCGCCCGCACCGAGCGGGCCCTGGACCTGCTGCTGCAGGCGGCGGTGCTGGGGGGCACCCTGACGGCGGCGGTGGGCCTGCTGGCGGCGGCGCAGGTGCTGGCGGTGCCGGGCGCCTACGAATCGGGGGTCATCGCCTCCACCCTGCAGTACCGCAACACCCTGGGCATCCTGATGGTGGCCTGCGCCTTGCTGGCGGTGGGCCTGTCGGTCAAGCGCGAGGGCCTGCTGCCTCGGCTGGCGGCGGCCTTTTGCACCTGCCTGATGGTGCTGGCGCTGGTGGGCAGCCAGTCCCGCGGCGCCCTGCTGCTGCTGGCCCCCGCCGCCCTGCTGCTGGTGCTGGCGGTGCCGGCCGCCCTGCGCTGGCGCGCCCTCTACCACCTGTTCATCCCCGCCGGCAGCGCCCTGCTGGCGTCGCACTGGCTGTTCGCCGCCCTGCGGGCCGGCGACCACCCCCGCGCCCTGGCCGCCACCGTGGCCGGGCTGGGGCTGGCGCTGGCGCTGCAGGCCTGCTACTGGGCCCTGGGGGCCCGCCTCAACCGCGCGACCGTCAGCGACCGCACCCGCCGCCTGGTGGCGGCCGGGGGGCTGGCCTACTGCCTGCTGGTGGCGGCCGTCTACCTGGCGGTGTCCTCCACCGCCCACGCCTCCCCCCAGGCCAACCTGCTGCCCCCCGAGCTGCAGCGGCGCACCAGCGCCCTCAGCGCCGGCGACCACAGCGTGGTGGCGCGCGAGGCCTACATGCGCGACGCCGTGCGCATCATGCTCGACCACCCGCTCACCGGGGCCGGCGGCGGGGGCTGGAACGCCCTCTACCACCGCTACCAGTCCGAGCTGTACTGGTCCAGCGAGGCCCACAGCTCGCTGCTGCAGACCGGCGTGGAGGCCGGCCTGCCCGGCATGGCTGCCCTGCTGGCCCTGTGGGGGCTGGCCGGCTGGCAACTGGCGCGCTTCCTGCGCCACGCCCCCCGCGACGGGCGGCGGCTGTCGGTGGCGGCGGCGGCGGTGGCGGCCGGGGCGCTGGTGTTGCACAGCACCTTCGACTTCGACTTCTCCTTCCCGGCGGTGGCCTGGCTGGCCATGGCCCTGCTGGGAGCGGTGAGCGGCGCTGCCCGCACCCGCCGCCAGGAACGGCGGGGGGCGGAGCACGCCCCCGGCTGGCAGGTGGCCCTGACCGCCGCGGCGGGGACCGCGGCCGCGCTCGCAGTGCTGGCCTTCTCCTACCAGTGGTACACCGCCGGGGTGGAGGGCGCCCTGGGCGCCCGCGCCCTGCAGGCCAAGCAGCTGGAAACGGCCCAGGCCCACTACCAGCGCGCCTGCGCCCTCGACCCCTGGACCGCCTCCTACGCCGCCGACCTGGCCCAGGTGTACACCGCCCGCGCCCTGCAGGCGGACGACGCCCGCCTGCACTACCAGGCCCTGGCGGCGGTGCGGGCCGCCGCTGCCGCCGAGCCCTACAACACCGAGCTGCGGGCGGTGCTGGTCAACACCTGCTTGGCCCTGCACGAGCCGGCGCTGGCCGCCCAGCACGCGCGGGCCGTGGTGCACGCCAACCCCCTGCTGGCGCAGGGCTATGAGCTGGTGGCCGCCACCCGGCTGCACGCCGCCCGCGCCTACCTGCAGGCCGGCCTGCCCCGGCAGGCCGAGCCCTTCCTGGCCTCGCTGCAGCCGCTGCAGCAGGAGATGGAAGTCCGCGGCCTGAGCCCCAGCGGGGCCTTCGCGCTGGCCGCCGGCCAGCTGGACCTGCTGGCGGGGCGGCAGCAGGAGGGCAGGGAGCGGCTGCAACAGGCCGCCGCCTGCCCCGAGACCCGCCAGGAGGCCGCCCGCCTGCTGGCCATGGCCGGGAGCTGAAGCATGGAACACGACAACCACCCCATTTCACAGGAGAGGGGATACCCGGTGAATACAGGCAATGACCCGCTGCCCTACGACGACTACATCGACCTGCGCGCGCTGGTGCAGGTGCTGTCCAAGCGCCGCCGCCTCATCGCCGCCGGCACCCTGCTGGCGGTGCTGACCGCGGCCGTGCTCAGCTTCTTCGTGCTGCCGCCGGTGTACGAGGCGCAGGCGCTGCTGCTGGTCACCCAGCCCACGCAGCAGCAGGCCGCCCCCAGCGAGGACGGGGTGGAGGGCTCGCTGGCCCCCCTCACCCGCATCCCGGTGCAGACCATGAGCACCTACCTGGGCCAGCTCAAGAGCCAGGCGGTGCTGCGGCGCACCATCGCCGCCCTGGAGCTGGACCCCCGGCTCTACACTCCAGAGTCGCTGGGGCAGATGGTGACCGCCACCGTGCAGAAGGACTCCAACCTCATCGACCTCAGGGTGCAGAACAGCGACCCGCGGCTGGCGGCGCGCATCGCCAACACCATGTGCGACCAGTACTTCGCCCTGCTGTCGGAGAAGAACCAGCAGCAGATGACGCGCTCGGTGCAGTTCCTGCAGGAGCAGCGCAAGGCCACCGAGGCCCAGTTGGCGGAGGCCATCGCCCGCTTGAAGGCCTTCCAGGCCCAGCCGCGGGGGGTGGCGGTGCTGGAGGCGGAGTTCAACCTGCTGGCCGGCAGCGCCGGCTCCTACGCCTCCCAGCGCGAGGAGGCCCGGCGCCAACTGGAGGCCGCCCGCGCCGGCCTGGCCCGGCTGGAGGCGGACCTGGCCCAGACCCCGGCCCTCATCGAGGTGGCGGGGGCGGAGGGCGTGAGCGAGCAGCCCAACCCGGTCTACCAGGCGCTGGCCCAGCAGGTGGCGGCCCAGCGCGCCCAGGTGGCGGCCAGTGAGGCTGCCCTGCGCGGCGCCGAGTCCGGCAGCCGCACTGCCGACCTCGACCGCCTGGCCGCCGAGCTGACCGCCAAGCGGGCCCAGCAGAGCCAGCTGCAGGCCGAGGTGGACCGCCTCAACGAGACCCTCAACACCCTGGCCCGCAAGATCACCGAGACCCAGATCACCCGCTCCCTGGACCTGGGGCAGACGGCGGTGGCGCTGGTTTCCGACGCGGCGGTGCCGGAGAGCCCGGTCAAGCCGCGCAAGACGCTCAACATGGCGGTCGCCCTGCTGCTGGGGCTGATGGCCTCGGTGGCGCTGGCCTTCGCCCTCGAGCACCTGGACCAGACGGTGAAGACCCCCGAAGACGTGGTCGAGCACCTGGGGCTGCCGGTGCTGGGGCTGGTCCCCCAGGCGGGCAACGGCGGCAGCCGCAACGGATACGGAGGCTACTGAGATGAACGACATGGTAAGGCGCGTGCAGCGCAGCCTGCGCAACGGAAAGGAACGGGAGGCGGCCACCGTCACCCAGACCGCCCCCCGCTCGCTGATGGCCGAGGCCTACCGCACCCTGCGCACCAACCTCAACTTCGCGGTGCTGGACCGCGAAGTGCGGGTCATCGCGGTGACCAGCCCGGCCCCCCACGACGGCAAGACCGCCACCGCCGTCAACCTGGCGGTGGTGCTGGCCCAGGCCGGCCACCGCACCCTGTTGGTGGACGCCGACATGCGCCGCCCTTACGTGCACCGGGTGTTCCAGGTGGACAACAGCTGCGGCATCACCAACGCCCTGGTGCAGGGGCGCGACCCGCTGGAGTTCGTGCGCCCGGGGCCGGTGGACAACCTCAGCCTGCTCTTCTGCGGCCCGCTGCCGCCCAACCCGGCCGAGCTGCTGGCCAGCGAGCGGGTCACCGGCCTGTGGCCGCGCCTGCGCGAGCAGTTCGACTACGTGGTGGTGGACTCGCCGCCGGTGCTGGCGGTGGCCGACGCCATGATGATCGGCTCCCAGGCCGACG
>JARYMO010000069.1 GCA_029907055.1 Syntrophomonadaceae bacterium
CTCGCGCAGGTAGTACTCCTTCTGCGTCTTCTCCATCTGCTTGCGCACCCGGATGTTGATCTTGCGTTCGAGCTCCAGCACCTCCATCTCCTTGGCCAGGATCTCGCACAGCATCTCCACCCGGGTCCTGGTGTCCAGCGCCTCCAGCACCGCCTGCTTCTCCGGCAGGCGCAGGGAGAGGTGCGACGCCACGACGTCGGCCAGGTGCCCCGGCTGCTCGATGGCCAGCACTGACACCACCGTTTCCGGCGGGATCTTCTTGCTGACCCGCACGTACTGCTCGAACTGGTAGACCAGGGTGCGCATCAGCGCCTCCACGTCGGAGGTCTTGCGTTCGCCCCCTTCCGGGTACTCGCGGATGCCCACCTTGAGGTAGGGTTCGTAGGCAATGAAGCCCTGGATTTCCGCGCGGTGCAGCCCCTCCACCAGGATGCGCATGGTGCCGCCCGGCATCTTCATGATCTGCTTGATCTCCGCCACCGTGCCGATGCGGTAGATGTCCTGTTCGCGCGGATCGTCGACCTGGGCCTCCTTCTGGGTGACCAGGAAGATGCGCTTGTCGTCCACCATCGCCTCCTCGATGGCGCTGATGGACTTATCCCTGCCCACGTCAAGGTGGATCACCATGTGGGGGAAGACCAGCACCCCCCGCAGCGGCAGCAGGGGTATCTCGCGGTAGTAATGTTCGTGAACTGCGCTCATGGCCCGGACACCTCCCTCGTGCGGCCAAACGCAAATATATTCTACTATATCGCGCGCAGGCGGCGCAACGCGGCCTCGCACCGCGCCATCCGTTCGCACACGCCCGCCAGCGCAGGGCGTCACTCCCTGCGGGGCGCCAACAAAAAAGGCAGCTCGCGCTGCCCCGGCATCAGTTCACCCTTCGTTTCGCCTCTACCGTCACCAGCAGGGGTTTCTCCTTCTTCTGCACCACTTCCCGGGTCACCACGCACTTGGTGACGTCCGCCCGCGAGGGGATGTCGTACATCACGTCCAGCATGATGTCTTCCATGATGGCCCGCAGTCCGCGGGCCCCGGTGCTCCGCTGCATGGCCTCTTCGGCCACCGCCTTCAGGGCATCGTCGGTGAACTCGAGCGCCACCCCGTCCATGTCGAAGAGCTTCTGGTACTGCCGCACCAGCGCGTTCTTGGGCTCGGTGAGGATGCGCACCAGTGCCTGCTCGTCGAGCGCCTCCAGGGTGACGATGATGGGCACCCGGCCCACGAACTCCGGGATGAGGCCGTACTTGAGGAGGTCCTGGGGCAGGATCTGGTCCAGGATCTCCCCGATCTTCTTCTCCTTCTTGGTCTTGATGTCGGCCCCGAAGCCCATCCCTTTCTGGCCCACCCGCTGGGAGATGATCTTGTCGATGCCCTCGAAGGCCCCCCCGCAGATGAAGAGGATGTTGCTGGTGTCGATCTGGATGAACTCCTGGTGCGGGTGCTTGCGTCCCCCCTGGGGCGGCACGCTGGCCACGGTCCCCTCCAGGATCTTCAGCAGCGCCTGCTGCACCCCCTCGCCGGACACGTCGCGGGTGATGGAGGGGTTGTCCGTCTTGCGGGCGATCTTGTCTATCTCGTCGATGTACACGATGCCCTTCTCCGCCTTCTCGATGTCGTAGTCGGCGGCCTGGATGAGCTTGAGCAGGATGTTCTCCACGTCTTCGCCTACGTAGCCGGCCTCGGTGAGCGAAGTGGCGTCGGCGATGGCGAAGGGGACGTTGAGGATCTTGGCCAGCGTCTGCGCCAGCAGGGTCTTGCCGCTGCCGGTGGGCCCCAGCATGAGGATGTTGCTCTTCTGCAGCTCCACGTCCTCCAGCTTGGAACCCATGTTGATGCGCTTGTAGTGGTTGTACACCGCTACCGCCAGGATCTTCTTGGCCTTGTCCTGCCCGATGACGTACTGGTCGAGGATCTCGCGGATTTCCTGCGGCTTGGGGATGTCACCCATCTCGAAGCCGAAGTCCTCCGCCAGCTCCTCCTCGATGATCTCGTTACACAGCTCGATGCACTCGTCGCAGATGTAGACCCCGGGGCCGGCCACCAGCTTGCGTACCTGATCCTGGGTCTTGCCGCAGAAGGAACATTTCAGCTGGCCGCGGTCGTCTCCACTGTAGCGCTGCATAGTCACACCTCTCTCCAGCCGGGGCTACCTCTTCACCCCGCGCTTGGGTTCCGTGAAAATATCGTCAATGATGCCGTAGGCCTTGGCTTCCTCCGCGGTCATGAAGAAGTCACGTTCCACGTCCCGCTCGATCTTCTCCAGCTTCTGGCCCGTCCTCTCCGCCAGGATCTGGTTCAGGCGGTTCTTGAGGTACAAGATGCGCCGGGCGTGGATCTCGATGTCGGTGGCCTGCCCCTGGGCACCGCCCATGGGCTGGTGGATCATGACCTCGCTGTTAGGCAGCGCAAAGCGCTTGCCCTTGGCCCCTGCCGCCAGCAGGAAGGCGCCCATGCTGGCTGCCATCCCCACGCAGATGGTGGAAACGTCCGGCCGCATGTACTGCATGGTGTCGTAGATCGCCATGCCCGCGCTGATGGACCCCCCCGGGCTGTTGATGTAGAGGTGCACGTCCTTGTCCGGGTCCTCCGCCTCCAGGAACAGGAACTGGGCGATGACCAGGTTCGCCACCGCGTCGTCGATGGGGCTGCCCAGGAACACGATGCGGTCCTTGAGCAGGCGTGAATAGATATCGTACGCGCGTTCCCCCCGACTGGTCTGTTCCACCACCATCGGCACCAGGTAAGACATGCACTCCACCTCGCTTTCTCTCTCCGCGCTATTCAGTCACCGCTGCCGGTTCCTCCGCTGCGGGAGTCTCCAGCACCGCCTTGCTCACCACGTACTCGACCGCCTTGTCCAGGCGCAACCCTTGCTCGATGCGGGCCCGCGAGGGCTGCACGCGCTGGCGGACGGATTCGGCGGTCAGCCCGAACTCACCCGCCACCTTGTCGATGTGGCGCTGGAAATCCTCGTCCCCCACCTCGATGCCGGCCTGCTCGCCCACCTTTTCCAGCACCAGGTTGTTGCGGACAATCTGCTCGGCCTGGGGCGCAAACTCCTCCTGCAGCTGCTCGATCGTCGCTCCCGTCATCTGCAGGTACTGTTCCAGGCTCATGCCCTGGTAGGCCAGCCGCTCCTGGAACTGGCCCAGCATCAGCTCCACCTGCCGGTCGATCATCTCGCGGGGAATGTCCACCTGCGCGCCTTCCACCACCTGGCGGATGGCCTCGTCCTTGATCAGCTGCTGGGTACGCTGGGCCGCCACCTGTTCCAGGTTCTTGCGGATGTCCGCCCGCAGCTCCTCCAGGGTGTCAAACTCGCTCACTTCCTGCGCGAAGGCATCGTCCAGTTCGCTCAGTTCGCGGCGCTTGCCTTCCTTGACCGTGACCCGGAAGACGGCTTCGCGGCCCGCCAGCTCCTCGGCCTGGTAGTCAGCCGGGAAGGTCACCCTGACCTCGCGCTCTTCCCCTGCCACCGCCCCTACCAGCTGGTCCTCGAAGCCGGGGATGAAGGTCCCGGAACCCAGCTCCAGGGAGTAGTCCTCCCCCTTTCCGCCCGGGAAGGCTTCGCCGTCGATAAAGCCCTCGAAGTCGATGGTCAGCACGTCTCCCCGCTGCGCCGGCCCCTCCACCTTGACCAGGCGGGCATAGCGCTCGCGCATGTACTGCAGGCGCTGGTCAATCTCGGCCTCGCTCACCGTGACCGGCGTCACGTTGATCTTGAGCCCCTCCACCGGTCCCAGCACCACCTCGGGCTTGACCACCACCTGGGCAGTGAACACCAGCGGCTTGCCTTCCTCCAGCTGCACGATGTCAATGGAAGGACTGGCCACCGGTTCCACCCCGTTCTCCTTCACCGCCTGCTCGTAGGCGGCGGGGATGAGCTCCTCCAGCGCATCGTCGTACAGCACCTGCCGGCCGAAGTATGCCTCCACCACGTGGCGCGGCGCCCGTCCCTTGCGGAAGCCGGGGATGCTGACCTGCTTCACTACCTTGCGGAAAGCCCGGTCCAGCGCCTCTTCCACCTGTTCCTGGGGCACTTCCACTTCGAGTTTCACGGTGTTGTTCTCCAGCCGTTCCAGGCGAGACTTCACGTGCACTTCCTCCTGTCTGTCTTCAACTTGCTGCGGCCTTCCCTCTCCCCGGCCAGGCACGGCGGAGGCCGGTGCCGCCTGAGCCGGCGGCACCGGGGCCAGATTCCCTCCTACGAATCTATCGCAAAACGAGTAAAGACACAATACCCCGGCAGGTGCCGAGGTGTCATTGTCATGGAGCGGAAGACGGGATTCGAACCCGCGACCCTCGCCTTGGCAAGGCGATGCTCTACCACTGAGCCACTTCCGCGCATGCAGTTGCCCGAGCGTTCACATATATAGTAGGACAGGTGACGCGCCTTCGTCAAGTTCTCGCCCCCTTCGCGCCCTCGGCTGGCGCCGGCCACACCGCCGGGTTCCCGACAAGCAGGAATTCTCCGTTGAATGACGAAAGCATAGGCGTTGCCCGACCACACACCGCCACGAGGAGTGAATGCCGCATGGATGCCAAGGAGAACCTCTTCGAACTCCAGTTCCTGCGCGAGGAACAGCACCTCGCGCTCCCTACGCTGACCTCCCTGGTGCTGGTCCGGGAGATCCACGACGTGCTCTACCAGTACCTGGTGGACGAAGAGAAGGAGCGCTTGTTCGACGCCTTCCTGGACATGCTCAAGCGCCACGTATCACGCCAGCGCGAGGGCAACGGCCCATTCTCGGTGCGCATCGAGGAACTCAACTTCCTGGAAGCCGAGGGACTGCGTGAGCTCAAGTACATGAACTGGATCGAGGTCCCGGTGTACGTGTTCCAGGTCAAGAGCCGCCGGGCGCCCGGGGAGGCAGGCTACGAGGAGGAGCGGGAAAGGGTTGCGCGCGTGCTGGACGACCTGCTGGTGTACAACTGGGCACCCGGCACCGATATCATCTACACCTACCCGCAGCAGGTCCCCTAGGAGCTCAGGCCGGCCCGGCCCCGGCTTCCGCCGGCGCGGCCGTGGCCTGCGTGGCCCGGCGCTCCAGCGCGGTGACGTATCCCAGGATGGAGCCCGGGTCCAGCGAGTGCACCATGGCGCTGGGGACAATGACCAGCGACGCCTTCTCCTTGAGCCCCTCGTAGAGGATGTTCATCGCCCGCAGGCTGAAGGCCTCGGGATTGTCGTGGTACTTGCGGGAAGCCTGCGAGAACTTGTCCGCAATCTCCAGCTCGGCGGTACCCAGGATGATGCGGGCCCGCCGCTCGCGCTCGGCCTGGGCCTCGCGCGACATGGCATCCTGCAATTCGGTGGGGATCATGACATCACGGATCTCCACCGAGCGCACCTCCACCCCCCAGGACCCGGTGCGCTCGTCGATCATCCGCTTCAGCTCTTCGTCCAGCTGCTCCCGCCCCGCCAGCATCGCCCCCAGCTCGGTCTTGCCGATGATGTCCCGCAGGGCGGTCTGCGCGGCCCAGAAGACGGCCCGCTGGTACTCCTCCACCTCCAGGGCGGCCCGCATGGGGTCGCCTACCATCCAGAACATCACCGCATCCACGTTCACCGGCACGTTGTCCCTGGTCAGGGTCTTCTCGGCGGCGAAGAAGGTGGTGCGGATGCGCATGTCGATCCACATCGGGGTCTCGTCCACGATGGGGATGATGAGGAACAACCCCGGGCCGGCCAGGCACTTGAACCTCCCCAACCGCAGCACCACCACCCGCTCCCACTGGTTGGCCACCTTGACTGACGAAGCCGCCAGCGCCGAGCCCAGCAGGCCGGCCGCCAGCACCCTCCAGTCGCCGCTGGCCCGCCAGGCCAGGAGCGAGGCTGCCGCCAAGAGCAGGAACACCGTCATTGTCACCGGACTCACCCGGCTCCCGGCCGCCTTGCGGGTCGGCAGCCCCAACGGACCCCGTTCGTTTTCCTCCACCACACGCACCCCCTGATTCCATGGTAGTCGCTGCCAGCAGCGCAGGCAACGACCGCCCGTCCCCGTGTGGAGGCCTGTGGCCGGGATCCCGCGAGCCCGTCCTTCTTTAAGCCGCTATTACGGTGATATAATGAGAATACGGCGGCGCGAGGCAGAGAGAGGAAATGAGGAGCGAATGGTCTTTCCCCTGCACGACAACATTCCTGGCGAGCGTTTCCCGCTGGTCATGTGGCTGCTCATCGTGGTCAACGTGGCGGTGTTCATGTTCGAGCAGACCCTCAGCCACAGCCAGTTGGAGCAGTTCTTCTATGCCTGGGGGCTGGTGCCTGCCCAGGCCAGCCTGACCACGGTGTTCACTTCCATGTTCCTGCACGGGGGCTGGGCCCACCTCATCGGCAACATGTGGGCGCTGTTCCTGTTCGGCAACAACGTCGAGGACCGCATGGGGCCGCTGCGCTTCCTGGCCTTCTACCTGGCCTGCGGGGCGGTGGCGGCGATGGCCCACATCTTCACCAACCCCTTCTCCAGCCTCCCTACGGTGGGGGCTTCCGGCGCCCTGGCCGGGGTGATGGGGGCCTACGTCGTGCTCTTCCCGGGGGCCAGGGTGCTCACCGCGGTGTGGCTGGGCCTGGTCTTCCTGGTCGAGGTGCCGGCGGTGGTGTACCTGGGCGCCTGGGCGCTCATCCAGCTGCTGCTGGGTTACCTGTCCCTCTTCACCCCCGAAGCGGGCGGCATCGCCTTCTGGGCCCACGTGGGCGGTTTCGCGGCCGGCATGGTGCTTTACCGCCTGTTCCTGGACTCAAGGCTGCACGGGCCGGATTCCGCCGAGTTCTAGGCCCGCCCGGGGGCTGGCGCTCACCCTTCCCGCTGCCGCCGGGAGAGGAGGTCGAACACCGCCAGCAGCTTGCCGGTCAGGTAGCGGTCGTAGTTGGCGAACTGCTCCCCCTCTTCCCGCAGCTCGGCCAAGTCGCGCTCCAGTCCCTGCTGGGGCGGCCGCGCTGGCCCCTTCAGCTCCCTCAGCAGCCCCGCGGCACGCGACTGGTGCTCCAGCACGCGCGGCCACAGCTCCCGCCCCGCACCGCCCCGGGAGGAAGTAGCAGGAAGGCTGGCCTCCAGCACCAGCTGCGATTCGCCCAGGTCCAGGCACAGGTCCACCGCGCCAGCCGCCATCCCCGTCACCTCCAGGGTGCGGTCCAGCACCAGCGACTCCGCGTCGCTCAGCACCACCTCCCGGGCCTGCTCGTCCTCCAGCGCCTGCCACACGCGCAGGCGGAAGCGCCCCGGCACCGTGGCCAGATTGTAGGGGGACTCGAAGGGCACCGTACACAGGCGGTAGCTGCGGTCGTGCTCCAATTCGAGATTGGCGAAGTCGAAGGGGATGGGTTCCAGCACCGTCACCGCCTGCCCCTCACGTCCCCACCGTTCCAGCAGGAAGCGCAGCGGCAGCAGCGAGCGCAGCCGCACGGCGCTTGACTC
>JARYMO010000070.1 GCA_029907055.1 Syntrophomonadaceae bacterium
AGGATGTCGGCCGCCAGCGACGCGGCGTTGCACCAGGCCAGGGCGAAGTCGCCGTCCCGGTTGACGCAGATTTCCACGCCGATGGTCGCCCGGCCCGGGTGGGGCCCCAGGTGGCGCACCGCCGCCTCCCGGTAGCGGGCGGCCCCGGCGTGGTAGGCCACCTCGTCCTCCGGCACGCAGCGGATGACCGAGCGGTCGTCCACCACGTAGTGCGCTGCCACCTGGCGCTGGGGGTGGCCCTCGAAGTAGTCGCGGTGGGCTGCCGCGTGCGCCCCCGCGGCCCGGTTGCCCGTCCCGTGTACCACCAGGCCCCGCGGCCGCATCTTGCTCCCCGGCCTCCCCCCGCGGCCCGGCGTCAACAACCGTTCCTGCACGTGCACCGTGCTCCCCTCCCCTCGCTGGCCTCCCCGGCCCTGCCGCCCGCAGTCGCTGCCTGCCCACAGGCTACGTCGCTCGGCAGCTCCACGCCACCGCCACGCCGGCTCCACCGCGGCCGCAACGACGCCGGGAAGCGCCACCGCCGGTTTTCGGCAGGCGCAGGGCCGCAGGGCCCGCCTCCGCCCTGGGCGCCTTCGCGCGCGCCGGCAGTCGGCGCCCGGCCGGTCCGTGCCCGTCCGCACCCACCCTCGCCGCCGATGCAGGTTTGCAGCCCCCCGCGCCGGCCGACCGGCCCAGATTCGACGCAATTAGACGTGATTCGACACGTTTCGACAAAGGAGCCCGGGCTGCCAAGGGCGAATCAGTAGGTGAGGAATCCTTCTGTCCCCGTGGAGAGGAATCAGCCCATGAGCGAGCCGTTTCCCCCGCAACTGGTCCTTCAGGCCTTCAACCGCTCCGGTGCCCGCTGCGAGTGCGTCCGCCACGGCCACGGGCACCCTGGCCGCTGCAACGCGCCGCTCTCTTTCTCCCTGCAGGGAGCGGCGGAGCCCGGCGGGTGGCACGCCTCCGCGGTGGACAGCGAGGGACCGGCAATTGTCAGCAACTGCGAGGTGGTGTGCACCGCCTGCTTCCTGCGTCGGCCCGCCAACGGTCTCTGACTTCCCGCTGCACTGCCCCTCCTTCCCTCGTGGAAACCAGCACGACGCCCCTGCCGCCCGGGCCAGGGAACCCGGGGACAGGGGCGTCGCAGCGTCGGGGACGCGCAGGGACACTCAGGCGCTGTGGGCTTCCCCGGCGAAGTCAGCGTACTGGTAGGCCACCTCGCCGTGCTGGGAGAGGTCCAGGCCGACTTCCTCGTCATCCTCGCTGGCCCGCAGCGGGGTGAGCAGGCCCACCGCCTTGAGGATGATGAAGGTCAGCACCGCCGAGAACACCCAGGCCGCCACCACCGCCTCGGCCTGCACCAGCAGCTGGTGCGGATTGCCGAACAGCAACCCGTCGAACCCGGCCGGGTTCACCGCCGTGTCGGCAAACACCCCGGTCAGCAGCGCCCCCACCGTGCCTCCCACGCCGTGGATGCCGAAGGCGTCCAGGGAATCGTCGTACCCCAGCCTGGCCTTCAGCCAGGCCACCGCCCAGTAGCACACCGGCGCCACCAGCAGCCCCATCAGCACCGCCGACAGCGGGCCCACGAAGCCGGCCGCCGGGGTGATGACCACCAGCCCGGCCACCGCGCCGGAGACCACTCCCAGCACCGTGGGCTTGCCGTGGTGCAGCCACTCGGCCAGGGCCCAGGAAAGGGCCGCTGCTCCTGCCGCCGTGTTGGTGGTCAGGAAGGCAGTAGCCGCCAGGCCGTTGGCCGCCAGGGCGCTGCCGGCGTTGAAGCCGAACCAGCCGAACCACAGCAGGCCTGCCCCCAGCACGGTGAAGGGCAGATTGTGAGGAATGACCGGCTCTCGCTGCAGGGAGAGGCGCTTGCCCAGCACCAGCGCCGCCACCAGTCCCGCCACCCCGGAACTGATGTGCACCACGGTGCCGCCGGCGAAATCCAGGGCGCCCAGTTCCCGCAGCCAGCCACCGACCCCCCACACCCAGTGGGCCAGCGGGTCGTACACCAGGGTGGTCCACAGCAGCGTGAAGAGCACAAAGGCCGCGAAGTTCATGCGTTCCGCGAACGCCCCGATGATGAGGGCAGCGGTGATGATGGCGAACATGAGCTGGAACATGGCGAAGGCGGCTGCCGGGATGGTGCCGGCGTAGTCAGCGTTGGGGGCCTGTCCCACCCCGTTCATGCCCAGCCAGTCGAGGCCCCCGATGACGTGGCCCAGGTCGGGCCCGAAGGCCAGGGTATAGCCCAGCAGCACCCACTGCACCGACACCAGCCCCATGATGACGAAACACTGCATGAGGATGCTGAGCACGTTCTTGCGCCGCACCATGCCGCCGTAGAACAGCGCCAGGCCCGGGGTCATCAGGAACACCAGCGCGGCCGACACCAGGATGAAGGCGGTGTCACCGGCATCGACGGCCGGCCCTCCGGCCGCCAGCGCAGGGGGAGCAGCGCCGGCCAGCAGGGCGATGGCGCCCACGGCGCCGGTGAGCCAATGGCGTATGCTTCTCATGGGTATCCCTCCTCCGTCCTCACGACAAAGGGCGCTCATTGCCCCGGGGATCTTCCCCCGTTTCAATGAGCGCCCTTGCTCGGTCCTGCCCGCCTCCGGCCCGCGTTACAGGGCTGCCTCGCCCCGCTCCCCGGTGCGGATGCGCACGATTTCTTCCAGTGGGTAGACGAATATCTTGCCGTCCCCGATCTCGCCGGTGGCGCACACCTTGAGAATGACCTCGATGATGCGCTCCACCCAGTGGTCGCGGCAGACCAGTTCCACCTTCACCTTGGGGAACAGGTCGACGGTGTGTTCCTTGCCGCGGTAATACTGTTTCTCTCCCCGCTGCAAGCCCCGCCCCATCACGTCGAAGATGGTCATGCCCCGCACCTCGAGCTTTGCCAGGGCCTCCTTGAGCTCCTCCACCTTGCTTGGCCGCACGATGGCCTCGATCTTCTTCATCAAGTTCACCCCCCTTGTCGCGGTACCGCCGTTCTCCCCGCCGCTGTCCGGATTCACCGGCGGGATGAGAAAGGGCGCTTCGCACCCCCCGGCACCCAGGGGGTGGGAAGCGCCCTCGCTTCGCCCGTCATGCTGTTGCCCGCACCCTGATTCTACACCCGCCACCCGCCGCTGGCAAGCATTCACCCTCCCTTATATTGTATACATCCCCTGAAACAAGGGGACGCTCTTTTCGTTTCACGCCGACCCCCTTGAAACAAGGGGACGCTCTTTTCGTTTCAGCGCTGCTCCCCGCACCTTCAGGCCCTTTCTGGCGGGGACGGCGGGTCGGCAGGGCCTTGCGCGCCGGCCGTCTCGTTCAACATGAGGATGAGGATGGGCACCCCCAGGTAGATGCTGATGGTGGCGGCTGCCACGATGCCAGAGTCGTTGATGATGAGCCCCACCAGGGCGGCGGCCACGATGCCGGCAAACCCCTTGAACAGCACCGGGTGCCGCGCCTGCAGGCGGGCCATGATGCCCACCGGTCGCCATACCAGCGCCGCCACCGCCACCAGGATGACCACCAGCACCCGCCCCCAGATGCTGTAGCGCACCAGCTTGAGGTTGACCTCCACCTTGCGCCCGATGATGGTGGCCGCCTCCTGCCACCCGCCCTGGGCGATCTGGCTGGCCGCGCGGCCGATGTGGGACTGCAGCTCGGGCGGACGGCTCATGTCGTACAGCGCCAGGCCGGTGGCCGCCGCCAGCACCCCCAGCCCGATGAGCAGCAGCGTGCGGGGCCGGATGCGGACATCCGCCATCAGGGCCATGGTGACCAGGATGGCGGCCGGGGCGGTGATGACCCCGTCCGACTGGGCGCCCAGCCCGGGCGCTCCCAGCACCACGGCCTGCAGAACCAGAAAGGCCCCGACGGGCAGCAGCACCCAGCGCTGGCGGAACCGTTCCGCCACTGCCGCCGACACCACCAGGGCACAGCCCAGCAGCACCCCCGTGTACTCGTTGCCGAGGCCGTAGTAGCGGGCCCCGGTCATTGGATCGTAGCCCAGCACCGAGGTCTTCACCAGCGCGAATCCCTGCAGGGCGTCGAGGTTGAGGGCCACCAGGGTCAGCGCACTGATGGCCACGAAGGCGCTCAGGTAGCGCCGGCGGAAGACCGCCGTGAAGAGCCAGGTCAGTGCGGCAGTGGCGGCGATGGCTGCCGCCACGTACACCCAGTCGGCGGGCAGGCGCGGAAAGGACAACGGCAGCAGCACCAGCGGGCCCACTGCCAGGCTGAGCACCAGCGGCAGCACGCGGCGGCCGAAGCGGGGGAAGAACTGGATGCACAGCCAGGCCAGGATGATGACGATGATCTCGTAGCTCACGTAGCCGGTCACCAGCGGCACCGTGAGCCGGTTGGCGGTGGCGCGGGCCAGTGCCAGCTCACGGGCCTCGGCCAGCGTGTCACGGCCGGGCGCCGGCACGCAGGTGGCCGCTTGTCCGATCATGGCCGCGGGGTTGGGGGCCAGGCCGAGGGCCTTGAGCACCGTGGGCGCGATGTCGGTGCTGGCAATAACGTAGTCACGCCGGGTGGCGGCGGAGGTGAGGAAGCCCTGGCGGTAACCGGGGCCGAAGGCCAGCACCGGGGTGAAGCTGTTCTTGTTCTTGAGCTGCTCCGCCGCCGCCGAGGGCGACACCACCAGCAGCGTGTCCTGCGGCCGCATCTGGCGGCGCACCTGCCCGGCAAAGCGGTCGATGTTGCGCAGGATGCGCTGCCGCTCGGCAGCCTGCAGCTCCGGCAGCGCCAGCGGTGCCGTTTCCCAGCGGGCCAGGTCGGACAGCTCGATGACCAGCAGGGCGCAGCGCGGCGCCAGCTCGGCCGCCCGGGAACGCAGGTAGTCGTAGTCCGTCTCCTCGCCCAGCACGCTTTCCGGCGCCGGCCGCAGGGTGGCAGGGCCCACGTCGCCCAGCGCCACCCGACCCCCGGCGTCCATGGCAATGGCCACCGCCGCCCGCTTCTTTTCACCGGCCGCGTCGCCGTTGCCCAGCACGCCCACCGCGAGCCCCTGCCGGCGCACCAGCTCTCCCAGCGAACCCATCACGGTGGTCACGTGTTCCTTCTCCAGGCGGGCCAGCAGGTCGGGCAGGTTGGTAGCCAGCACCGCATCGTCCCCGGCCCCTGCGCCCATCAGCGCCCGGTACAGCTGCGCGGCCGTCTGGTGGCCCGGTCCGGCCACCTCGTCCCGGTTGCAGGCCACTATCCCTTTTCCGTAGCTGCGGGCCAGGTTGCCGGCGCCGATGGTCAGGCAGCCGTCCTCGCTGCCGGTGGGGGTGCGCAGCGAGCGGTTGCTGGCCAGGCCCACTGCACCGTCGCGCGCCAGCGCTGCCAGTTGCGGCGTCACCGCCGGGTTCAGGTCGGTGATGGAGAGCTTGTCCACCACCAGCAGGTAGACCCTGCCCGCATCGGCCGGAGCGGTTCCCGCCGCGGCGGCCGGCTGCGCCAGCGCCTGCGCCCCGGGGCACAGCCCCAGCAATACCGCCGCCAGCACCAACACGGCAATCCTTCTCGTCCTCAAGCCCTTACCCACGCCCTTGCCCACGGTTTCCGCGCACCACCCCGGACAGCGATTGCCCTCTTGTCCCGCCGCCCCGCCCGTGAAACGAAAAGAGCGTCCCCTTGTGTCAAGGGGGGCGGCGTGAAACGAAAAGAGCGTCCCCTTGTTTCAGTCGATCTTGAGCAGGAGTTCGCCGGACTTGACCTGCTGTCCTTCCCGCACCTTCACCGTGGCCACCGTGCCGGCGATGGGGGCGACGACATGGGTCTCCATCTTCATGGCCTCGATGACGATGAGGCCCTGGCCCGCCTTGACCTGCTCGCCTTCCCGCACCAGCACCTTGGCCACCGTGCCCGGGATGCTGGCCCCGATCTGACCCTTGTCCGAGGGGTCGGCATAGACGGTGGCGGCCGCGGCCGGGGCTTCGCCCCGCTGGTAGCTGCGGTCCAGCACCGTGATCTCGCGGGGATTGCCGTTGACCTCGAAGTCCACCTTGCGGTAGCCTTCCTTGTCCACCTTGCCGACCTCCACCAGCTTGACGATGAACACCTTGCCCTCGGCCACCTCCACCTCGGCCACTTCCCCTTCGGCCAGGCCGTCGAAGAACACCGGGCTGCTCACCCGCGACAGGTCCCCGTACTCGCGCACGAACTCCACGTACTCCTCGAACACCTTGGGGTACAGGGCATAGCTCAGCTGGTCGCGCCGGCTGGGGGTGAAGCCGAACTTCTCTTCCATCTCCCTGGCCAGCCCTTCAAAGTCCACCGGTGGCAGCAGCTCACCGGGTCGGCAGGTGATGGGCTGGCGGTCCTTGAGCACCACCTTCTGCAGGGCGGCCGGGAACCCCCCCAGCGGCTGGCCCATCATGCCCTGGAAGTAGGCCACCGCCGAGTCGGGAAAGGCCAGGTCGCGCCCCTTCTCGAGGATGTTCTCCGGGGTGAGGTCGTTCTTGACCATGAAGATGGCCAGGTCGCCCACGAACTTGGAAGAGGGGGTGACCTTCACGATGTCCCCCACCATCTCGTTGACCGTGCGGTACATCTCCTTGACTTCCTTGAACTTGTGCCCCAGCCCGAAGCTCTCCACCTGCGGCTTGAGGTTGGAGTACTGGCCGCCGGGAATCTCGTACTTGTACACCTCGGCGGTCCCCGACTTCAGCCCCGACTCGAACTCCGCGTACATGGGGCGCACGTCGTTCCAGTAGTCGTCCAGCTCCTGGATGGCGTCCAGGTCGATGCCGGTGGCGCGGCTGGTGTTCTCCAGCGCCGCCACCACCGAGTTCAGCGCCGGCTGGCTGGTGAGGCCGGACATGCTGTTGAAGGCGGTGTCGGCAATGTCCACCCCCGCCTCGGCGGCCATCAGCACCGTCGCCACCCCGTTGCCGCTGGTGTCGTGGGTGTGCAGGTGGATGGGGATGGCGATCTCCTCTTTCAGTGCCTTGATGAGCTTCTCCGCCGCGTAGGGCTTGAGCAGCCCCGACATGTCCTTGATGCCCAGGATGTGGGCCCCCATCTTCTCGATTTCCTTGGCCGTCTGCACGTAGTAGCGCAGCGAGTACTTGTCGCGCCGGTCGTCCAGGATGTCGCCGGTGTAGCACACGCAGGCCTCGGCGATCTTGCCGCTCTTGAGCGTTTCGTCGATGGCCGTTTCCATCCCCTTCAGCCAGTTGAGGGAGTCGAAGATGCGGAACACGTCGATGCCGGCCGCCGCCGCCTCGCGGATGAACTCGCGCACCACGTTGTCCGGGTAGTTGGTGTAGCCCACCGCGTTGGCCCCCCGCAGCAGCATCTGCAGCAGCAGGTTGGGGATGCGCT
>JARYMO010000071.1 GCA_029907055.1 Syntrophomonadaceae bacterium
CCTGTTTAGGCTCCCGGAAGTGTTCAGCCTGGCCGAGGAGGCGGCAGACCTCGACGGCGTGTGGGCGGTCATGGCCGCGGCACTGGACCAGGCCTTGCGAGAAGTACTGACCATGCGCGAAACGGAAGGAGAAAACCTCCGCCGCGATCTGTTGGGACGGACGCGACTGATCGAGGACTTTGTGGAGACCATCGCCGGTCGGGCGCGCGACGTGCCAGCCGAGCACGCGCAGCGGATGCGCAAGCGCCTCAGCGAGTTGCTCCCGGATTCCCCCTTGGACGACGTCCGCTTGGCACAGGAAGTGGCGATTTTTGCCGATCGGGCGAGCATTGACGAGGAAGTGGTGAGGCTGCGCAGCCACCTGCAGCAGTTCACCGCCTTGCTGGCGGGCGGGGGAGCGGTGGGGCGCAAGGCCGACTTCGTGGTGCAGGAGATGTTCAGGGAAACGAACACCATCGGTTCCAAGGCCAACGACAGCATCATCGCCGGCCTGGTGGTGGAGGTCAAGGCAGAACTGGAACGGGTGCGGGAACAGTTACAGAACATCGAGTGAGCGAGTCGTGGGGAGGTGGGTCCAATCCCGGGGATGAGAATGGAAATCAAGCTGGTCAATATCGGATTCGGCAACATCGTGGCCGCCAACCGCATCGTGGCCATCGTCAGCCCGGAATCAGCTCCTATCAAGCGCATCATCCAGGAAGCCCGCGAGAAAGGGGCGCTGGTGGACGCGACGTATGGTCGGCGCACGCGTGCGGTCATTATCGTCGATAGCGGTCACATCATCCTGTCCGCGGTGCAGCCAGAAACGGTGGCCAACCGGGTGTCCCACAAGGAGAGCCCGGGGGCGGACGAGGACTAAGGTGGGAAGCATCTTGCGGACGCGCAGGCGGGGCATCCTGTTCGTAATCTCCGGGCCCTCCGGAGTGGGGAAGGGGACCTTGCGCGAACGCCTGCTGGCCAGGGAGAGCCAGCTCGTCTACTCCATCTCTGCCACCACCCGTCTCCCCCGCCCGGGGGAACGCCATGGCCGGGAGTACTTCTTCGTCAGCCAGGCGGAGTTCGAACGCCTCATCCGCGAGCACCAACTGCTGGAATGGGCGTTCGTGTACGGTAACTACTATGGGACACCGCGCCCCTTCGTGCTGGAAACGCTGGCGCGTGGCCAGGACGTGCTGCTGGAAATCGATATCCAGGGTGCCATGCAGATCAAGCGGCGCTTCCCGCAGGGGGTGTTCGTGTTCATCATGCCTCCCAGTATGCCAGAGCTTGCCCGGCGGCTGGCGGCGAGGGGACAGGACCCTCCCGAGACCATCGCCCGCCGGCTGGCCCAGTACGAGGAAGAAATCGGCCACGTGAAGGACTACGAATACATGGTCGTGAACGACCAGCTGGAATGTGCGGTAGACGAACTGATGGCCATCGTGACGGCCGAACGCTGCCGCGTGTCCCGGTGGATGGAGGAGGGTGACGACAGTGGTACCGCCTTCGATGAACCACCTGATGAAGGCCAGTGATAGCAAGTACGCGATCGTGGTGGCCGTGGCCCGGCGGGCCCGGCAACTGTCCGAGGTGCACAAGAAGGACGAGAACTGGAGGCTGTCGGGAATGGTATCGCTGGCCCTGGATGAGCTGAGCCAGGGCAAGCTGCGTATCGTGGAGAAAGGTCAGCAGTAGGGGAGATCAGAAGATGGAAGCGACCAGGACCATCGTGGTGGGAGTGACCGGCGGCATCGCCGCGTACAAGAGTGCGGAACTCGTCAGCCGCCTGCGCAAGGAGGGCTTCGCGGTCCATGTCATCATGACCCGCAACGCGTGTCGTTTCGTGGCGCCGCTCACCTTCCGCACCCTCTCCGGCAACCCCGTGCTGTGCGACACCTTCGAGGAGGACGGGCCCTGGGCGGTGCAGCACGTGGGGGTGGCGGAGGCCGCTGACCTGCTGGTAATCGCCCCGGCCACGGCCAACATCATTGCCAAGATGGCGCACGGGTTGGCGGACGACCTCCTGTCCACCGTGGTGCTGGCCACTGCCGCCCCCGTTCTGGTGGTGCCATCCATGAACTCCACCATGCTGGTCAGTGCGGTGGTGCAGGAGAACCTGCGCACCTTGCGCCAGCGGGGGGTCACCATCCTGGAGCCGGCCGAGGGTGAACTGGCCTGCGGGGTGAGCGGCCCCGGCCGTCTGCCGGAGCCCGCCGACATCGTGGCCCGGATCCGGGAACTGCTGGCGCCTGCTGCGGACCTGGCCGGCAAAACAGTGCTCATTACCTCCGGGCCGACGCAGGAAGACATCGACCCGGTGCGGTTCATCACCAACCGCAGCAGCGGCAAGATGGGCTTCGCGCTGGCGCGGCAGGCCCTGCGGCGGGGGGCCAGGGTCCTGCTGGTGAGTGGACCGACGGCGTTGCCGGCGCCGGCGGGGGCGGAGGTGTTCTGGGTGCGCAGTGCGCGCGACATGTGTGCCCGCACCCTGGAACTGCTGCCGCAGAGTGACGTGGTCATCGGGGCGGCGGCGGTGGCGGACTACCGGCCCCGGCACGTCAGCCGGCAGAAAGTGAAGAAAGGTGACGGCGAACTGCACATCGAGCTGGAGCGCAACCCCGATATCCTGGCCGAGGTGGCCAGGTGCAAGGGGGCGCGGGTCACGGTGGGATTTGCCGCCGAGACCGAGGATGTGCTGGCCAATGCGCGCGTCAAGATGGAGAAGAAGAAGCTGGACCTGCTGGTGGCCAACGACGTCACCATGGAGGGGGCGGGATTCGGGGTCGATACCAACGTCGCCACCATCCTCAGCCCGGACGGGCGCGCCGAGTCCCTGCCCCGCATGTCCAAGGAGCAGCTGGCAGACGAGATACTGGACCGAGTGGTGGCACTGCTGTAGGAACAACCAGGTCAGAAGGAGTGGAATGAGATGGTCAAGCAGCTGTTTACTTCCGAGTCGGTGACCGAGGGGCACCCGGACAAGATCGCGGACCAGATCTCCGATGCCGTACTGGACGCCATCTACACCGAGGACCCCATGGGACGGGTGGCCTGTGAGACCCTGGTCACCACCGGCCTGGTCCTGGTAGCAGGAGAGATCACCACCACGTGCTACGTGGATATCCCGCGCCTGGCCCGGGAGACCATCCGCGAGATCGGTTACACGCGGGCCAAGTACGGCTTCGACTGCGACACCTGTGCCGTCATCACCTCCATCGACGAACAGTCCCCGGACATCGCGCTGGGGGTGGACCGGGCGCTGGAGGCCAAGATGGGGGAGATGAGCGACGAGCAGCTGGAAGCCATTGGTGCGGGAGACCAGGGGATGATGTTCGGCTATGCCACCAACGAGACGGCGGAGCTGATGCCACTGCCCATCCTGATGGCCCACAAGATGGCCATGCGCCTGGCGGAAGTGCGCAAGCAGGGCATCGTGCCCTACCTGCGCCCGGACGGCAAGACCCAGGTCACGGTGGAGTACGAGAACGACCGGCCGGTGCGCATCCACACCGTGGTCATCTCGGCCCAGCACCACCCTGACGTGTCGGTTTCCACCATCCGCGAAGACCTCATCGAACACGTGGCCAAGGCAGTGGCGCCGCCGGAAATGCTGGACGACAAGACGCGCTACCTCATCAACCCCACCGGTCGCTTCGTCATCGGCGGGCCGCAGGGGGACTCCGGGCTCACCGGCCGCAAGATCATGGTCGACAGCTACGGAGGGATGGCCCGGCACGGAGGCGGCGCCTTCTCCGGCAAGGACCCCACCAAGGTCGACCGCTCGGCGACCTATGCCGCCCGGTACGTGGCCAAGAACCTGGTGGCGGCAGGCATCGCTGACCGCATCGAGATCCAGCTGGCCTACGCCATCGGGGTGGCGAGGCCCATCTCGCTGTCGGTGAACACCTTCGGCACTGGCAGGCTGGATGACGCGCGCATCATCGACCTCATCAACCAGGTCTTCGACCTGCGGCCGGCAGCGATTATCCGCGATCTCGACCTGCGCCGCCCCATCTACCGCAAGACCGCCGCCTACGGACATTTCGGGCGGGAGGATGCCGATTTCACCTGGGAGAGAACCGACCGGGCCCAGCAGTTGCGCCAGCTGGCAGGCCTGTAGGTGTTGCCGGGAGTTGCCGCGATACTGAACGGAAGCCGGGCCCTCGCGGCCCGGTTTCGTGCATCCGGGAGGGTGCCGGGAAATGTACGCTGAGGTACTGGTTGAAGGGGTTGCCGCCGGTCGGCGACCGACCTTCACCTACGCCGTGCCGCCGGCGCTGCGGCCGCTGGTGGGGGTGGGAAGGCGGGTGCTGGTCCCGTTCGGTCGTTCCCATCGCCAGGGCTACCTGCTGGGCCTGGATGCCCCGGCCCTGCCAGGGGCCCGTCCCATCACCCGGGTGCTGGACACCGAAGAGGTGCTGACCCCTGACCTGCTGCGGCTGGCGGAGTGGATGGCGGAACACTATGCCTGCAGCCTGGAATCGGTGCTGCGGGCGGTGTTGCCGGCGCCGGTGCGCAAGCCGCGCCAGCGCCGGCTGGTCCCGGCGGCGGGCCAGGAGGAGGGCAGGGCGGTACTGGACGCGCTGGGCCTGCCGCCCGGCGTCCGGGGCGTGATGGAAGCCCTGTGGGAAGAAGGGGAGATGAGCCTGGCCCGGGCCCGCCGCCTGGCAGGGGAGGGCGGCTGGCTGCACGTGCTGGAAGAAGCGGGGCTGCTGGTGCACGCCGGTGCCCCGGGCATGCGGCGCCGTTCCCTGGCAGGCGACGTGTACGCGCTGGCCGACGCCGCGGCGGCCAGGGACATGCTGGAAACCTGGCGGCGCCGTGCCCCGCGGCAGGCGGAGGTGGTGGACCTGCTCCTGCAGCAGGGGGAAGTGGCCGCGGAAGCGCTGGAGAAGGCGGCGGCCCGGGCCAGCCTGCAGGCCCTGGTATCGCGGGGAGTGGTCATCCGGCGGGGCCGGGGCAGCGGTGAGAGCCCGCCCCTGCCCCTGACCGCGGAACAGGGGGAGGCCATCGCCCACCTGTGCCGTCGGCTGGAGGCGAGGGAGCCTGCCACCGTGCTGTTGTTCGGCATCACCGGCAGCGGCAAGACCGAGGTCTACCTGCGCGCCATCGAGCACGCCCGCTCCCTGGGCCTGCAGTCCGTGGTGCTGGTGCCGGAGATCGCCCTGACCGAGCACATGGTCGACGTGTACGCGCAGCGGTTGGGGAAGGGACTGTCGGTGCTGCACAGCCGGCAGTCCGATGGCGAGCGCCACGAGACCTGGCAGCGCATCCGGCGGGGGGAAGTGGACGTGGTGCTGGGGCCGCGATCGGCGGTGTTTGCCCCCTTTCCCCGCCCGGGCCTGTTCGTGGTCGACGAGGAGCACGAGCACTCCTACAAGCAGGACACGGTGCCCCGCTACCACGCGCGGGAGGTCGCCGAGCGCCGCGCCGGGGAGCACCGGGCGCTGGTGGTGCTGGGCAGCGCCACCCCCTCCCTGGAAACCTTCTATCGGGCCCGCAGCGGGCTTATCCAGCACCTTCACCTCGCGCAGCGCGCGGGGGGCCAGCCACCGCCCAGGGTGGAGGTGGTGGACATGCGCGAGGAATTCCGGCAGGGCAACCGCACCATCTTCTCCCGGCTGTTGCGGGACAGGCTCGCCCAATGCCTGCAGCGGGGGGAGCAGGCCATCCTCTTCCTCAACCGGCGGGGCTACTTTACCCACCTGGCCTGCCGGGAATGCGGGCTGGTGGTGACCTGTCCGCACTGTGCCATCCCCCTCGCCTACCACCAGCAGGGGGAGCACTTGCGCTGCCACTACTGTGGGCTGGTGCGCCGGGAGGTGCCCGCCCGCTGCCCGCGCTGCGGGAGCGGTTCCCTGCGCCGGCTGGGACGCGGCACGCAGCGGGTGGAAGAGGAAGTGCTGCGGCTGTTCCCGGACGCCCGGGTGCGGCGCATGGACGCGGACTCCACGCGCGGGCGGGGTTCCCACCGGGAGATCCTGCAGGCGGTAGCCCGCAGGGAGGTGGACGTCCTGATCGGCACCCAGATGGTGGCCAAGGGGCTGGACTTCCCCTTGGTTTCGCTGGTGGGGGTGGTGCTGGCCGACACCGTCCTGCACCTGCCCGATTTCCGGGCGGGAGAGAAGGCCTTCCAGCTGCTGGCGCAGGTGGCCGGCAGGGCGGGCCGCGCGGAGCGGCCGGGGCAGGTGGTCATCCAGACCTACAACCCGGATTCGCCTGCGGTGCGGTTCGCGGCCGCCCACGACTACCAGGGGTTCTACGAGCAGGAAATCCACTCCCGCTACCTGCTGGGGTACCCCCCCTTTTCCCGACTGGTGCGGGTGGTGGTGAGCGGGCAGGACGAGCGGGTGACCGCGGCCGCGGCGGAGGGAGTGGCGCGGACGGCGCGCGAGCTGCTGGCCGAGAGCGCCGAGCCCAGCCAGGTCCTGGGCCCAGGGCCGTGCCCACTGCCGCTGTTGCGCGGGCGCTTTCGCTTCCAGGTCCTCCTCAAGGGGGGCAACGGTTCCCTGCTGACCAGCGTGGCCGGCCACCTGCGCGCGAATGGACGCGCGAAACATGTTAGAATAGATGTGGACGTGGATCCGGTAAGCATGTTGTGAGTGAGGGGAGAATGCAGTGGCTGTCTACCAAGTCGTGGCCGTCCCTGACGAGGTGCTGCGGACCAGGGCCAAGCCGGTGACGAAGATCAACCAGGGCGTCCTGCGCCTGCTGGAGAACATGCGTGACACGCTGTACGAGATGGAAGGCCTGGGGCTGGCCGCCCCCCAGATCGGGGTAGGCCGGCGGGTGATTGTCTACGACGTGGGCGAGGGCCTGGTCGAAGCCATCAACCCGGTGGTAGTGGAACAGGAGGGCGAACAGACGGGGATGGAGGCCTGCCTCAGTGTGCCCAATGCCCGCGGCCGGGTGACCAGGGCCCAGCGGGTGGTGGTGGAGGCGCTCAACCGCTACGGCGAAGCCATCCGCCTGGAGGGAGAGGGGCTGGTGGCCCGGGTGCTGCAGCACGAGATCGACCACCTGGACGGCATCCTCTTCGTGGACCGGGCCGAATGGGTGGAAAGGGACCGGGCCTGAGGTGCGCATCGTTTTCCTGGGCACGGCCGACTTCGCGGTCCCCTCGCTGTACCGGCTGATCATGGCTGGCCATGACGTGGCGCTGGTGGTCACCCAGCCCGACCGTCCGCGCGGCCGCGGCCGGCGCCCCGGGGTGTCGCCGGTCAAGGAGATGGCCCAGCGCTTTGGTATCCCCGTGTACCAGCCGGAGCGTATCAGGGCAGCGGAGGCGGTGG
>JARYMO010000072.1 GCA_029907055.1 Syntrophomonadaceae bacterium
GTTGCGGATGGACTTGGCCCTCGCTTCCCCGATGCCTTCGACGTCGTCCAGCTGTTCTATGGTGGCCCGCAGGATTGCCGGGAAGTCCCCGAACGCCTCCACCAGGTTGTCTATGATGGCGGCGGGGATGCGAGGGAGTTTCTGCAGGAGCCGGTACCCGCGGGGCGAAACGTGTTGCTCCAGAGCGCTGGCGGATGCACCGAGGCCCAGGGCCCGTGCAGCCGCCAGTGAATCGGAGGAATCGTCCTCGATGCACTTCATCAGGGAGCTCAACACCTCGGCGGCATTGCGCGCCGGGGCGCGGGCGTAGTCCTTGACAATGAGAAACGCCTCTTCTTCAACCCCGGCCAGCATCTCTTCCAGCTGCATGCGCACCAAGCGCCCTTCGCTGCCCAGTTCCACGATGTAGTTGTCGATCTCCTGCCCCACGCTCAGCACCATCATCGCGCGGCGCAGCACACGACACACGTCTCCTACCGTAACCATGCCCTCGAACTCCAACCCGCCCAACCGCGCCAGATCCTGGTCGAGCACGCTGCGGTACTTGCCCAGCGTCTGCAGGGCCTGGTTGGCCTTGGCCAGTATGGTTCCAATGTCACGCAACACGTAGCTGGCATTGCCCTGGTACAGGGTGACCAGCCCCCGGCGCTGGGAAATCGCGATGACCAGGGCCCCGGTCTGCCTGGCCACTCGCTCCGCGGTGCGGTGACGGATGCCGGTTTCACTGGAGGGCAGGCCAGGGTCAGGGACCAACTGTGCATTGGCCACCAGGATGCGGCTGGCATCATCGTTCATGATGATTGCTCCGTCCATCTTGGCCAACTCGTACAGGCTGGCCGGAGAATACTCGCAGTCGAGTCGAAACCCTCCACTGACCAGCGCCATCACCTCGGGGCTGTCCCCCACGACGATGAGGGCTCCCGTCTTGGCCTTGAGGATGTTCTCCAGTCCCACCCTCAGCAGGGTGCCTGGTGCCACCAACTGCAGCGCCCTCTGCATGCCGAACCCGACAAACCCCTCGCCCTTCACCCTCGATTCCTCCACCTCATCGGATGACCTCCAGCATCTCTCTCAGGGTTGCCACTTCCACCAGTCCCATCTCTCGGTTCACACTCGCGTCCATCCTGGCCCCAACCGGAACCACCGCCCGCGCAAAGCCCAGTTTCATGGCTTCGCGCACCCGTGGCTCCATTGCCGGCACCGGGCGGACTTCCCCAGTGAGGCCAATCTCGCCGATGAACACCATGTCGGCAGGCACCGATTCATCGCGCAGTCCCGAGGCAATGGCCGCTGCTACCCCCAGGTCTACAGCCGGATCACGCAGGAAGAACCCCCCCGCCACCTTTACGTACACGTCGCTGGAAGCCAGGCTCAGTCCTCCCCGGCGGTCGAGCACTGCCACCAGCAGGGCCAGCCGGTTCTGGTCCAAGCCGGATACCATTCGGCGCGGATACCCGAAGGTGCACGGCGCCACCAATGACTGCACCTCGACCAGCAGGGGACGGGTGCCTTCGTAACTGACCACCACCGCGGTGCCGGTGCCCTGTCCTTGCCTGCCCGACAGCAGCGCCTCGGAAGGATTGGCGACCTCCACGATTCCCTTCGCCGCCATTTCCAGCACTCCCACCTCATCGGTGGAGCCAAAGCGATTCTTGACCGCCCGCAACAGGCGGAATCCCTGTGCCTTCTCCCCTTCGAAGTACACTACCGTGTCCACCAGGTGCTCCAGCACCTTCGGTCCGGCGATGACTCCTTCCTTGGTGACGTGCCCAACCAGGAAGAACGCGGTGTTAGTGCGCTTGGCCATCTCCATGATGCGTGCCGCACATTCGCGGAGCTGCGCGACCGTGCCCGGGACCGATGACAGCCCCGGGGACGAGATGGTCTGGATGGAATCCACCACCACCACCCGCGGCCGCAGAGTCTGCAGATAGCCGGTCAGCGCCTCCACGTTCTGCTCGTTGCTCAGGTGGATGTGAGGGCTGTCGATGCCCAGCCGCAAGGAACGCATCCGAATCTGGGCCAGAGACTCCTCCCCGGAAACGTAGAGCACCGGCCGGGAAGCGGCCGCTATCCGCTGGGCAACCTGGAGGAGCAGCGTGGATTTCCCGATGCCGGGATCTCCCCCGATGAGCACCAGCGATCCTGGCACCACTCCCCCGCCCAGCACGCGGTCGAACTCGGCAATCCCGCTGGTGAAGCGCACCACTGCCTCGTCGGCAACCGCGGTGAGCGGCACCGGCATCGCAGCGGTCGGCTGGTTCCTGCCTGTAGCCACGACCTCTTCGTCCAGGCTGTTCCAACTCCCACAGCCTGGACACCTGCCCAACCATTTCACCGAGTCATACCCGCACTGGCGGCATACGAACCTGACTTTGCTGCTCATTACCTCACCTGTTAAAAGTATACTATGTGGAAAACCGTTCCTCCACCGTCTTTATGGGGCCGATGGCAGCCGCCGCACCTGCGCAGACAAGGCAACGGCCGGCGCCGCTGCGCCGGCCGTTGCCGCCGGGGTTCGTCTCAGCTGGCCGGGTGGGTAGCGGTGACGCGAACCTTGCCGTCCTCCACGTCCACCACGATGGTATCACCAGGCTGCACCCGCCGTGCGATGATCTCTTCCGACACCGAATCCTCCACTGCGCGCTGGATGGCCCGCTTGAGCGGTCGCGCCCCGAACACCGGGTCGTAGCCCTGTGCGATGATGTGTTGCTTGGCTGCCTCGGTTACCTCCAGGGCGAACCCCTGCTCGTGCAGGCGCGTGCGCAAGTCCTTGATGAGCAGTTCGAAGATCTGTTTGAGCTCATCGGTGGTGAGACTGTGGAACACGATGACCTCGTCCAGCCGGTTGAGAAACTCCGGGCGGAACGTCGCCTTCATTTTCTCCATGACCTGTTCCTTCATTCTCTCGTAGTCCTGCTGCTCTCCCGCCTCCCGGCGGAACCCCAGGCTGCGCTCGCGGCGAAGGCTTTCCGCACCCACGTTGGAGGTCATGATGATAACGGTGTTGCGAAAGTCGACCGTCCTCCCCTTGCCGTCCGTGAGCCGTCCATCATCGAGCACCTGCAGGAGGATGTTGAACACGTCAGGATGGGCTTTCTCGATCTCGTCCAGCAGGATCACCGAGTACGGTTTGCGCCGCACGCGCTCCGTCAGCTGCCCGCCTTCCTCGTACCCCACGTATCCCGGCGGCGACCCGATGATGCGCGCCACCGTGTGCTTCTCCATGTACTCCGACATGTCCAGACGAATGAGTGAACTCTCGCTCCCGAAGAGCGCCTCGGCCAGAGCCCGGGCCAACTCGGTCTTCCCCACTCCAGTCGGTCCCAGGAAGACGAAGGAGCCTATGGGGCGCTTGGGGTCCTTGAGCCCGGCCCGTGCCCGTCTGACCGCCCGCGCCACCGCCCTCACCGCCTCGTCCTGTCCCACCACCCGCTGGTGCAAAACCTCTTCCAGCCGCGCCAGTCGCTCGCTCTCCGCCTCCGCCATCTGCGCCACCGGGACGCCGGTCCAGGCTGACACCACCGACGCAATCTCTTCCGCCGTGACCACTCCGCTCTCCACGCTGCGCCGGCTCACCCACTCGCGCCGCAGTCTTTCCACTTCATCCCGCAGGCGCTGCTCCTCGTCGCGCATCCGCGCTGCGGTCTCGTACTCCTGGCCCATGATGGCCTCTTCCTTTTCCTTGATGATCTCCTCCAGCCTGGCTTCGGCGGCCTTGAGCTCCTCCGGGACCACGTAGTTGCGCAGGCGCACCTTGGAAGAGGCCTCGTCGATGAGGTCTATTGCCTTGTCAGGCAGGAAGCGATCCGAAATGTAGCGCGCCGAGAGGTTTGCCGCGGCAACGATGGCTTCGTTGGTGATCTTCACCGCGTGGTGTGCCTCGTACCGGTCGCGCAGGCCCTTGAGAATCTCGATCGTCTCCTCCACGCTGGGTTCTTCCACCATGATGGGCTGGAAGCGTCGCTCCAACGCGGCGTCCTTCTCAACATGCTTGCGGTACTCTTCCAGGGTGGTGGCCCCCACGCACTGGAATTCTCCACGCGCCAGGGCAGGCTTGAGGATATTGGCCGCATCAATGGCCCCCTCCGCAGCACCCGCTCCCACAATGGTGTGCAGCTCGTCGATGAACACGATGATGTCCCCGGCAGCACGGATTTCGTTGACCACCTTGGTCAAACGGTCCTCGAACTCGCCACGGTACTTGGTGCCGGCGACCATGGTTGAGAGGTCCAGCACCACCACCCTCTTGTCGGCCAGGATTTCCGGCACCCGGTTCTCGACGATTCGTTGCGCGAGCCCCTCCACGATGGCCGTCTTCCCCACCCCGGGATCGCCGATGAGAACAGGGTTGTTCTTGGTGCGGCGGGACAGGACCTGCACCACGCGTTCGATTTCCTTCTCGCGCCCGATGACCGGGTCCAGCTTCTGTTCGCGGGCCATCTGGGTCAGGTCACGGCTGTAGTTGTCCAGCACCGGGGTCTTACTCTTCGCCCGATTCCGCCGCGAAGGAGCCACTGGCTGACCGGGGACCGCTTTCCCTTCCCCTGCCGCCTCGGCCCCGGCGGCAGCGTTGCCTTCCGACCCGAGCAGCAGCATGACCTGGGCGCGCACGTCGTCCAGTTTGATTCCCATGCCGCTAAGCACCTGGGCTGCAACACCCTCTTCCTCGCGGATGACCGCCAGGAGCAGGTGTTCGGTGCCCACGTAACTGACTCCCTGCAGCTGAGCTTCATCAAAGGCGAGGTTGAGCACCTTCTTGGCTCGGGGGGTGATGGGAAGGTCGCCGCCGGTGCCTTCGCGCCTGCCTGCACCTTGTCCCCCCAACACCGACTTGATGGCTTCCCGTACCTGATCCAGGTCCACTCCCAGAGCCAGGATGGCTCTAGCCCCTACCCCTTCCCCTTCACGGATAAGCCCCAGCAGGATGTGCTCGGTGCCAACGGCTGCATGGCCCATTTCCCGGGCTTCCTCTTGGGCATTGATGATAGCCCGTTGTGCCCTCTGCGTGAAGCGTCGCAACATGCGTTTCCCTCCTTCCCTCAACGGGTTCCTGTCAAGCGACTGCGAATGACCTCGGCCCGTTTCAGGTCCCTCTCCAGGGCGCCGAGCTCTCGCCCCGCCGCCTGCTGGAGGTGCGCAGGCCCGATGGCCACCATCAGTTCGTTCAAGGTGGGGGCTTCGGCCGGTGGAACGATGCCCAGGTCGATGCCCAGCCGCACATCCGAGAGCAAGGACAGCGCCTCCGCCGAGGACACCATCCGGGCGTGTGTAAGCACTCCAAAGGCCCTCAGAACCTTGTCCTCCAACTGCAGCCGCGCCTCCTGCATCAGGCGCGACCGCAGCAGCCGCTCCTGCTCGACTATCTGCGCCACGACGGTTCCCAGGTTCGCGATAATCTCTTCCTCGCTGAGTCCCAGCGTGACCTGGTTGGAGATCTGGTACAGGCGGCCTGCGGCCTCGCTCCCCTCACCATACATGCCACGCACGGTCAGTCCCAGCTGGGAGATGCTCTGAAACATCGGACTGGCCTGGTTGGTGAGCGCCGTGGCCGGCAGGTGCAGCATGACCGAGGCCCGCATGCCAGTTCCCACATTGGTGGGGCAGGCCGTCAGGTAACCGCGCTTCTCGTCGAAGGCGTAGTCCAGCGTCTGCTCGAGGGCGTTGTCGGCCTGCTCCGCCCAGGCATAGGCCTGCCGCAGCTGCAGGCCGGAGAGGATGCACTGGATGCGCAGGTGATCTTCTTCGTTCACCATGATGGCCAGCGCCCCCTGTTCGTCCACCGCCACGCCGCGCAGCTCGGTGCCGCTTTCTGCGAACTCGGGGCTGATGAGGTGGCGCTCCACCAGCATCCTGCGCTCCACCGGGTTCAAGTGGCTCATCGGGACCAGCTGCAGGCCTTCCACTATGGTGCCCTGCCCACCGGCCAGCGCCCGCTCGACGCTACGCATTACCGTCAGGGCCGCCGATTCGTCCATCAGGTGTGGGAACGGTATGCCCGTCAGGTTGCGGGCCAGGCGCACGCGACTGGTGATGACCACGTCGGACTCCGGTCCCGAGGCGCTCATCCAGTGGACCCGTTGCTTGTTCAGGAACGCCTTGATGCTCATGGCTGCGCCTGCCCCCCCTCGAAGCGGGCGTCCCGCTCCCGCTCCAACTCCTTGAGCCGGTCGCGCAGGTCGGCAGCTCGTTCGTACTCCTCGGCCTGTACCGCTGCCTGTAGCTGTTGCTTTAGCGCGTCAATGCGTTGCAGCAACCGGTAGCGTTCGCCGCTGCGCACCGGCACCCGCCCCACGTGGCGGCTGTTCCCGTGAATCCTGCGCAGGATCGGCTCGATTTCTTCCTCGAAGGTTTCGTAGCAGCGCCCGCACCCCAGGCGCCCCTTCTGACGCACCTGCTGGAAGGTCATTCCACACCCCGGGCAGGTCTTGAGATCCCCTGTCGCCGGCGCCGAGGCGCCGCCAAAGAAGCTCCCCAGCAGCTTGGACAGGGTAAGCCCGACGTCGAATTTCATGCTGCCGCTCTGGACCTTGGCCGAGCATTCTTCGCACAGGTGCCGTTCCACCTTGACACCATTCGTCACCTGGGCGATGTGGACGGTTGCCGGCCTCTGCTTGCAGTCATCACAGTACATGATTCTCCCCCTGTCGCGGCGCGATCTCCAGTGCTCTCAGCGCCGCAGCCAAGAGGCGGCCGCGCAATGCCGCCCCCTCGCTGCCGCCCAACCCGAGTACCGACTCTCCGAGCAACGTCCTCAGCAGGCGTGCTTCCCTCTCGGTCACGCTTCCCCGTCGCTCGAGTGCCTCCACTAATGCCAGCGCCTCCGTTTCCCCCACGCCTTCCCCTCCTGAAGTCGGCGGGAGGGCCCGGACACGGGTGATACGCAGGTATCCCTTTCCTCCGCGGCGGCTCTGGATGATGAACCCCCGGTCGGGAGTGAATCGGGTGGCCAGCACGTAGGAAATCTGCGACGGCACACAACCGAAAGTCTCCGCCAGCTCTATCCTCTGTACTTCCAGGCTGTCATCAGACGAGCGGTCAAGCAACACCCTGAGGTACTGTTCGATTCGATCGGCCAGGCTCCTCATGGCTCCAACTCCCCTTGACTATCCTTGACTATCTTTGACTTTTATTTCATTCTATTCGACCTTGCTTCATCTGTAAAGGGGGGCACGCGCAGATGCTGTAGTTCTGTGATATTGTCACCCCATAACAGTTCCGTGAAAATGTCACCA
>JARYMO010000073.1 GCA_029907055.1 Syntrophomonadaceae bacterium
CCCCACGTTGTGGTGGGTCTTGATGGTAGCGGAGGTGCGGGTGCCGCTCTCCACCACGTCCGGGTAGAGCGTGCCCTGCACCAGGAAGTCAACCCGCCCGATGCGGGCTGCCTCCTCCTCGAAGACGCGGATGAACTCGTGGCCAATGATGATGCGCTTGCGCTCAGGATCGGTCACCCCGGCCAGGCGTTCCAGGAAGCGCTGGCGGGCATACACGAAGACCAGGTTCATCTTCCTCTCGTCGCGGAACACCCGCACCACCTGCTCGGCTTCCCCTTTGCGCAGCAGTCCGGTGTCGACGAACACGCAGGTGAGGCGGTCCCCCACCGCGCGGTTGACCAGCACCGCCGCCACCGACGAATCAACCCCCCCGCTGAGCGCACAGATGACGTGTCGGTCGCCCACCCGCTCCCGGATTTCCCGCACCGTCTCCTCCACGAAATCGGCCAGCCTCCAGGTGCCCTGGCACCCGCACACGCGGTAGAGGAAATTGCGCAGCATGGCGTTTCCGTTGGGCGTGTGGCGCACCTCGGGGTGAAACTGCACTCCGTAGAACCGCTTGTCGGGAGCGGCCATGGCGGCAATGGGGCAGTCGGCCGTGCTGGCGGTGACGTGGAAGCCCGGCGGCACCCGCGTGATGGAGTCGCCGTGGCTCATCCACACCTGCTGCTGTGACTCCAGGCCGGCAAAGAGCAGGTCGGCGCCATCGCTGACCGCCAGCGCCGTCTTGCCGTACTCGCGGATCCCCGCCGGCTCGACCTTCCCCCCCAGCTGGGCGGCCATCAGTTGCATCCCGTAACAGATGCCCAGCAGCGGGAGGCCCAGCTCGAACACCCCGGGGTCGCACACCGGGGCTCCCGGCAGGTAGATGCTGGCCGGCCCGCCGGAGAAAATCAGGCCCCGCGGCGCCCGTTCCCTGATTTCCTCCAGCGGCGTGTCAAAGGGGATCATCTCGCTGTACACGCCCAGTTCGCGCACCCGGCGGGCGATGAGCTGGCTGTACTGTCCTCCGAAATCGACCACCAGCACCAGTTCCTGCTGCATCCCGCTATTCCTCCTGCCCACCGTCCCCGGACGGCTTCAGTATCCGTACGTCCCGGAAATTCCGGTACCGCTGGTCAAAATCCAGTCCGTACCCCACCACGAAGTGGTCGGGTATGACGAACCCCACGTAATCGGCGGCCATTTCCGTCTTGCGTCGCGAGGGCTTGTCCAGCAGTGCGCAGATGCGCACGCTGCGGGGGTTGCGCCGGCGCAGGATCTCGCTCAGATACTTGAGCGTGAGCCCGGTGTCGATGATGTCTTCCACCACCAGCACGTGCTTGCCGTCGACTGCCTGCTCCAGGTCCTTCACGATGCGCACTTCCCCCGATGACTCGGTGGAAGACCCGTAGCTGGAAAGGCTCATGAAGTCCACCGTCAGAGGCACGCTCATGGCGCGCACCAGGTCGGCCATGAAGATGAACGCACCCTTGAGAATCCCTATTACCAACACCTGCTCCCCGGCCAGGTCGCGGCTGATGGCCTCCCCCAGCTCGCGCACCCGGGCCTGCACCTGCTCCTCGCTCAGCAACACCTCGAACTCGCTCACGCCCCATCCCTCCTCCCCACCTGGATTATAGCACACCAGGGGCGCTCCCAACCCGGTCCCGCGTACTCTCACCCGTCCCCGCCCCTGTTCCCCTCCCACCCCCGGGCCGCACCCGGCCCTACCGGCCCCCACCCCACCGGCAGCCCGGCGGAGGCGGCCTGGCCCCGGTGTATACTGTATTAGAAATCCACGCGTATTTTGTGCTGCACACCGTATGTAGTATAATGTGCACGGCACGCGCAGCGTGACCGACGAAAGGAGGAGTCGAGTAGCTCATGTTCACCTCGTTCGACCAGGTCAAGGAATTCTGCCGCGCGCAGGGCATCAAGATGGTCGACTTCAAGATGATCGATCTCTACGGCCGCTGGCGCCACCTGGGCATCACTGTGGATCGTTTCACCGAGCGGACCCTCATCGACGGCATCGGCTTCGATGGCTCCAATTACGGCTACGCCCCGGTGGAGAAGAGCGACATGGTCTTCATCCCGGACATCAGCACGGCGGTCGTGGATCCCTTCGTGCAGGTCCCCACCCTGTCCATGATCGGCGACGTGTTCGTGATTGACACGCCCAACCGGCTGTTCGAGCAGTATCCGCGCGCCATCGCCATGAAGGCCGAGGAGTACATGAAATCCACCGGCATCGCGGACGAACTGAGAATGGGCCCGGAGTTCGAGTTCTTCGTGTTCGACCACGTGAGTTTCGACGTGCGCCCCGAGTGCTGCGGCTTCGAGATCGACGCGGAGCAGGCGGAGTGGAACGCCGGCGCGACGGCCGAGGCCAACCTGGGGTTCAAGATTCCCCGCAAGGGCGGGTACCACATCGGCCCTCCCATGGACGTCCTCTACGACCTGCGTTCCCAGATGTGCCTGTTGCTGGAGGAGCGGAACATACCGGTCAAGTACCACCACCACGAGGTGGGCGGTCCCGGTCAGCTGGAGATCGAGATCGAGTTCGGGCCCATGCGCGAGATGGCCGACAAGACCATGCTCCTGAAGTACATCGTGCAGAATGCCGCCTTCCAGGCTGGCAAGACGGCCACCTTCATGCCCAAGCCGCTCTTTGGTGAAGCCGGCAGCGGGCTGCACGTGCACATGCACCTCTTCAAGGAGGGCCAGCCCCTGTTCTACGACCCCAACGGGTACTCCGGCCTCAGCCAGACGGCCATGTACTTCATCGGCGGCATCCTCAAGCATGCGCCGGCCATGCTGGCCCTGACCAACCCCAGCACCAACTCGTACAAGCGCCTGGTGCCCGGTTACGAGGCCCCGGTCAGCATCTGCTTCGCCACTGCCAACCGCAGCGCGGTCATCAGGATACCGGCCTACGCCAAGGAACCGGAGCAGAAGCGGTTTGAGTTCCGCTCCTCGGATGCCACCTGCAACCCCTACCTGGCCTACTCGGCCATGCTGATGGCCGGCATGGACGGCATCCTCAACCGCATCGACCCGGTGGCGGAAGGCTATGGGCCGTACGACGTCAACCTCTACCAGCTGCCCAAGGAGGAGCAGGCCAAGATCAAGGGGCTGCCCACCTCGCTGGAAGAGGCCCTGGACGCACTGGAACGGGACCACGAATTCCTCCTGCAGGGCGGGGTGTTCCCGCTGCGTCTGCTGGAGGTGTGGGTCGCGCGCAAGCGTGAAGAGGCGAGGATGCTCAGCCAGATTCCGCACCCCAAGGAGTTCGAACTGTACTACGATCTCTAGCCCCCGGAAACGGAGGCTGCGTGCCACAGAGGGTCGGAAGGCCGGCAGCACTGCAGTGGCGGTGAGGCCGGCCTTCGTGCCTCCTCGTCCGGCGCGCCGGCACCAGGCGCGACAGACACCGATGTCGGGGCCGCGCGAAGTGGTATGATAGAGGTGAGAATTCGCACACGCAGGGCAAGGAGGGATTGCGGTGTTCAAGAAGATCTTGGTCCCCATCGACGGCTCGGACCAGTCTGCGGAAGCGGCACGCATCGCCGTGACGCTGGCTTCCCGTTTCGGAGCCCAGGTGCAGCTGCTCCACGTCATTTCTCTCCCCGCCTACGATTACCCGGACATGTCCCAGGTGGAACCGGCCTTCATCAGCCAGGCCCTGGAGAGCTGGGAGGCGCTGGGCCGCCAGTACCTGGAGCAGGCGCTGGGCGAGTGCCAGTCGTGCGACGTAAAGACTTCGGTGGAGCTGGCCTGGGGAAACCCGGCCAAGGTGATTGTCGATACCGCCCGCGAGGGCGGGTATGACCTCATCGTCATCGGCAGCCGCGGACTGGGCAACCTGAGCGGCCTCCTGCTGGGCAGCGTCAGCGATCGCGTGTTGCGCACCGCGCCCTGCCCGGTGCTGGTGGTGAGACAGAAGGGGACGGAGAAAGCCTCCCTCCCCCCGGAATAGGCGGGACGCCCAACCTTTCCCGCACCGGCCCGCCGGAAGCTGACCTCGTCCTGCCCTCCTGTGCATTCACCCTGCCCGGACGCCGGGGGTTGCGCTCCCCGCGGCACGAAAAGGGCCTGCCTCGTGAGAGGCAGGCCCTTCGCTGCTTCCTGGAAGTCCGCTGTTACATCGGGGGCATACCGCCCATGCCAGCGCCGGCTTCCGGCTTGGCCGGGACCTCGGTAATCAACGCCTCGGTAGTGATGAGCATACCTGCGATACTGGCCGCGTTCTGCAGCGCCGAGCGGGTCACCTTGACCGGGTCAATGATACCGGCCTTGATCATGTCCTCGTACTCCCCGGTGAGGGCGTTGAAGCCGCAGCCGGGATCCAGTTCCTTCACCTTCTGTACCACGACCGACCCCTCGATGCCGGCGTTGTTGGCGATCTGCCGCAGGGGCTCTTCCAGCGCCTTCATCACCAGCTTGATGCCGGTCAACTCGTCGCCCTCGGCTTCAATGGCCCCGATTGACCCGATGATGTTGATGAGGGCGGTGCCACCGCCGGCTACGATGCCCTCCTCCACCGCCGCCTTGGTGGCCGCCAGCGCGTCCTCGATGCGGTGCTTCTTCTCCTTCAGCTCGGTCTCGGTCGCGGCGCCCACCTGGATCACTGCCACGCCGCCAGCCAGCTTGGCCAGGCGCTCCTGCAGTTTCTCCTTGTCATACTCGGACTTGCTCTCCTCGAGCTGCATCTTGATCTGGGCGATGCGCTCCTTGATGGCCTGCTCACTGCCGGCGCCGTCGATGATGATGGTTTCTTCCTTCTTCACCACCACCTGGCGCGCTCTTCCCAGCATGTTCAGGGTCACGTTCTCCAGCTTCACGCCCAGCTCTTCGGAGGCCACTTCACCGCCGGTGAGGATGGCGATGTCCTGCAGCATGGCCTTCCTTCTCTCCCCGAAGGCGGGGGCCTTGACCGCCACGCAGGTGAAGGTGCCGCGCAGCTTGTTCACCACCAGGGTGGCCAGCGCTTCGCCTTCCAGGTCCTCGGCGATTACCAGCAGCGGCTTGCCGGTCTGCACCACCTTTTCCAGCACCGGCAGGATGTCGGCGATGGCGGAGATCTTCTTGTCACAGACCAGGATGTACGGCTCGTTGAGGGTGGCCGTCATCTTGTCGGGATCGGTGATCATGTAGGGCGAAATGTAGCCGCGGTCGAAATTCATGCCCTCCACGACTTCCAGCGAGGTGCCCACTGACTGGGACTCCTCCACCGTAATGACCCCGTCGCGCCCTACCTTTTCCATGGCATCGGCGATAAGGTCGCCGATCTCGTTGTCGGCTGCAGAAATGGAGGCCACCTGGGCAATGGCCGACTTGCTCTCCACCGGCTTGCTGATGTCCTTGAGGGCTTCGACCGCCACCTTGACCGCTTTCTCGATGCCGCGCTTCATAATCATCGGGTTGGCACCGGCGGCCACGTTCTTCAACCCTTCCTTGATCATGGCCTGGGCGAGCACGGTCGCGGTGGTGGTGCCGTCACCGGCCACATCGTTGGTCTTGGTGGCCACTTCCTTGACCAGCTGGCAACCCATGTTCTCCCACGGGTCCTCCAGGTCAATGTCGCGCGCGATGGTCACGCCGTCATTGGTGATAGTGGGGGACCCGAACTTGCGGTCAAGCACCACGTTGCGGCCCTTGGGCCCCAGGGTCACCCGCACCGCATTCGCCAGGGTGTCTACCCCGCGCTCCAGGGACCTGCGCGCTTCTTCACTGAACTGCAACTGCTTGGCTACCATCTCCCAGTACCTCCTTCACCTATTCCTTGTCGACCCGTGCCAGTATGTTGCGCTCCTCGAGAATGAGGTACTCCTGGCCATCGAGCTTGACTTCGGTGCCGGCGTACTTGGAGTAGATGACCCGGTCACCCACAGCCACTTCGGGGGCTACGCGTTCACCGTTGTCGAGCAGGCGACCGATGCCCACCGCCACAACCTCGCCCTCCTGCGGCTTCTCCTTGGCCGTGTCAGGCAGGACGATTCCGCTCTTGGTCCTCTCCTCCGTGGATTCGATGACCTTGATGACGACACGGTCTGCGAGTGGCTTGATCCTCACCGATATACCTCCCTCACTGGTTCTGTTGTGTTGTTAGCACTCACCAACGGAGAGTGCTAATACACTTCTCATATTAGAAAACCCCGCAGCGACATGCAACGGGGTCAGCCGTGAAAATGCGAACTTCAGTCGAGATTAACGGCAATCTAACGCGCGATTCCTCTCTCTCGCTTCACCGTGCGCGCTTTTTCACTCCCGGGCGCACTCGGTATCCCGCCCCGCCAGCGTGTTGAGGCCGTGTTCCAGCGCCCCCATGATGGCCTCCAGCGACTCCCGCGCTCCCCGCGGGCTGCCCGGCACGTTGACGATGAGGGTGCGCCCGCGCAGCCCGGCCATGCCCCTGGACAGCATGGCCCGCGGCGTCTTCTGCATGCCATACGCGCGCATGGCCTCCGCCATGCCCGGGACCACGCGCTCCACCACGGCCGCCGTGGCCTCCGGGGTGACGTCGCGCGGGGCCAGTCCCGTGCCTCCCGAGGTCACGACCAGGTCCACCCCCAGGCGGTCACTCAGTTCCACCAGCTTTTCGATGATGACCTCCTTCTCATCGGGGAGGACCGCGTAGTCCACTACCTGGCCCCCGATGGACTCAAGCATCCCGCGGATGACGTCGCCGCTCTGGTCGCGCCGCTCTCCCCGCGCACCCTTGTCACTGAGGATGACGATGGCCGCCCGGAACATCACCCCATCACCTCGATCTCGTCGTTGGCCGACACCCATCCCTCTGCCAGCACGCGGGCAAAGATGCCTTCCCGCGGCATCACGCAGTCCCCCACCTGGCTGCGGATGGCACAGCCGTGGTGGCATTCCTTGCCGATCTGGGTGACCTCCAGCACCACCGTTTCGCCCACCCGCAGGCGGGTGCCGACGGGCAGGGAGTAGAGCTGCAGTCCCTCCACGGTGAGGTTCTCGGCGAAGTCTCCTGGCGCCACCTCGACCCCCCGCGCCCGCATGCGGGCGATGCTGTCGGTCCCCAGCAGGCTCACCTGCCGGTGCCAGTTGCCGCTGTGGGCATCCCCCACCAGGCCCCAGTCCACCGCGAATCGTCCCCTGCCCACGTCCGTCTTCTTCTCACCCTTGAGCCGGCTGCTGCACACTGCGACCACCCGACCCCGGGCCCCCT